>NZ_BAAACY010000107.1:0-6045 GCF_039521925.1 Virgibacillus salarius
AAATATTGAAAAAAGTAAAAAAAGTGATACGCCCTAAATTGGCGTACCACTTTTTTCAGTTACTGGGTTTTGTCCCAGCCCCTTCGTTTTTTGATTAGGATAATTAATATAGCATCTGAAATATGTGAGACTCCTTGAAAAAGAAGAGCGCTTTATCTGCGTGCTATGTATCGCTGCCAAAGTCCTCCTTATCCACAGCACGAGCCCGAATCCACTTGGTAACGTGTTTTCCTTTACCAAGTGAGCTTAGTCCGTGCTCGCGGAAAGCCAGTGTATGTTCATGATGCGGGGGTGATACTCCTATTAATAAACGTGATTATTCGTATTTTGAGTAAAGAAGTTGTGTTTAGTCCCAGCCCCTTTTCAATAATTTATTCCTCATATAACCGGCAGTAATCCCCTCACTTCAAGCAATAAAGTGAAACCAATATTGGGAAGTGGGGGATCAACTGCCAGTAAATGTCCAATTGGTTTAAAGGTCTTTATATCATACTCTCGTGGTACTAACAATCCGTGGGAGATAATAAAATGCCCACGGATTGAAGTTTCACATTATTTTAGTGCTTGAAATTCTTGTATCGTACGTAACCAATTTTCTTTCATAATTGGAGCAAGAGCCTCATTATTTCCTTCTTTCATAAGGTTAATAATCTGGCTATGTTCTTCTATGGATTGTTCAGTTAAAATGATGGAGTTATGGAAGAATAAGCGTCTTACATGGGCTTGTAAGTTAGCAATAATGTTGTGGATATAGGGATTATTTGCAGCATCAACGATAACTTGATGAAATTCTTCGTCAATTTTTAAAGCAGCATAATAATTCTCTGAGCGAATAGCTTTCGTAAATCGGTCATTAATTTCTTCCAATACAGCTGTTATATCATCCGTTAAATTATCAATAGCTAATTCAGCTGACAAGGCCTGTAGTACAGCTAATGGTGGAAGTAAATCATTCATAGATTCTTTTTCCACTTCTGTTACTTGCGTTGCTTTTCCAGGAAACATCTTTACAAATCCCTGTACTTCTAAAAGTTGTAGAGACTCTCTAACCGGAGTCCTACTCACGCCTAATGCTTTAGCAAGTTCAGAATCATTAAGTTTTTCTCCAGGTTGTAATGTACCATCAATAATCCACTGTTGAATCTGATTAAAAGCACTTTCCTTTGCGGATTGCCTTACTGGCCTGGAATGATCTGAAGGTATTGGCATTATCTGCTCCCCCTCTACAATTATTTTTAGTATACTAAACAGTATACAATAAATTATTAATTATGGAAATATGCAATATATCACTAAGATTTTTAAACGTTGTGGAGGGATTTATTTTGATTAACTATGAAGATATAGTTTCTCAGGAGCTAGAAGCTTGGCGAAGGAAAATGTATGCTAAACCTAACTTATTTAATCAGTTTTCTAAGAAAGCACAGATGAAAATAAATAACTGGATACCTGAAAAGGCGCATCGGATAATTACTGAAAGTATTAAAAATATGGTTAAGGCTACATTAGTAGGCTCACATGTAACTACGAAAAAACCAGAAATGCAAGAAATGAATTTATATCAGCAAGATCAGCTTGTAAAAGAAAAGTTATCCACCTATCGCAAAACAGCAACAGTAGAAGGTGCAGGTACTGGTGCTGGTGGTATTTTTCTTGGTTTTGCGGATTTTCCTTTACTACTGTCTATAAAAATGAAATTCTTATTTGAGGCTGCAACCATATATGGCTTCGATACAAAGGCTTATGAAGAACGATTATTTCTTTTACACATATTCCAATTAGCTTTCTCCAATGAAAAAGAAAGAAAGAAAACGATGTATGTTATTGAAAATTGGGAACATGAAAAGCAACATTTACTGGATATGGATTGGCGAGCATTTCAACAGGAGTATCGTGATTATATAGACTTGGTCAAATTATTACAACTCGTACCTGGCTTTGGTGCCATTATCGGTGCTTATGCCAATTATAATTTACTTGATCATCTCGGGGAGACGGCTATGAATGCGTATCGTCTGCGACTATTAGCTGTACCAGAAGAGTAAAAGTAAAGGGGAGGGTAGAGAAAAATAGGGGGACCCCTGCAAAAACAGCAAGAGCCCGAAGGTCCACGTTACTAAGCGTGGTTAACCGTGTTAATTTGGTTTGTGGAAAGCGTTCCATACTTTTGATTGCGATAAAAAATAACAGGCTTATTTGATATTTACTCTCGGCATTAACTTATGAAAAGCACTTCGTTTAGTTATGCCCTCTAGCAATTAATATGGATCTGCTTCATGTCCTTTTTCGATTGCTTGATCTGGTGCTTTTTCTGCATCTTTATTACCTAACGGATTTTTACTTGTTCCATCATTCATCATGGTTTTGGCCTTTTCCAGACCTTCACGTAAACGGAGGCCATATTCTTCATCTGCATCCTCAGCCAATGCGACCATTTTATCTTGAATACGTTGATCACACATAGAAAGATCATTCACTAAATTAGAAATTAAATCATCCTTTTCCCAGTCTTTGAAGCTACGGAATGTCTCGCCTGCTTGCTTTGTATTGTCATTTCTGTCGATGGATTCACGAACAAGCTTTCCTTTTATCTCAGGGGTGTATTCTTTTCCCGTTTGTTCAGCTTCCTTTAATCCACCTAGTACCGAAGGCTCGTAATTAACATGTGGATTTTGACCAGGTGCTTTGTCATTTTGCTGACGTAATTGTCCACCCTCTTGGTTTGTAGCAACACGCTTTTTTGCTGCATTAATAGGAACCTGTAAATAGTTTGCCCCTACACGATAGCGCTGTGTATCAGAATAGGAGAACGTTCTACCTTGCAGCATTTTATCATCTGAGAAATCAAGTCCATCGACAAGAACTCCGGTACCGAAGGCAGCTTGTTCAACTTCTGTAAAGTAGTTTTCTGGATTTTTATTCAATACCATTTTTCCAACTGGTAACCATGGAAACTTGTCCTCCGGCCATAGTTTTGTATCATCAAGTGGATCGAAATCTAGCTCGGGGTGTTCATCATCGGTCATAATCTGGACGAATAGTTCCCACTCAGGATAATCTCCTTTTTCAATAGCATCGTATAAGTCTTGTGTAGCGTGATTGAAATTGGTAGATTGAATCTCATTTGCTTCTTGCTGTGTTAAGTTTTTAATTCCCTGTTTTGGTTCCCAATGGTACTTGACTAATACCGCTTCGCCCTCTTTGTTAACCCATTTATATGTGTTTACCCCAGAGCCTTGCATCATTCGGTAATTTGCCGGAATGCCCCAAGGTGAGTAAATAAAGGTTATCATATGGAAGCTTTCAGGGGAATTCGCACAAAAGTCGAAGAAGCGTTCACTATCTTGAATATTTGTTACAGGATCTGGTCGAAAGGCATGAATCATATCTGGAAATTTCATTGCGTCACGAATGAAAAAGATCTTAATATTATTTCCGACTAAGTCCCAATTCCCGTCCTCCGTGTAAAATTTTACAGCAAAGCCACGTGGATCACGTACTGTTTCTGGAGAATGTGTACCATGAACAACCGTTGAAAATCTGACAAAGACAGGAGTTTGCTTCCCTTTATCCTGAAAAACCATGGCTCTTGTATATTTGGATATAGGCTCATCACCAGCCATGCCGTATGTCTCAAAATAGCCATGTGCCCCAGCACCACGAGCATGAACTATCCGTTCGGGAACTTTTTCACGGTCAAAGTGACTTATTTTTTCGATGAAATCATAGTTTTCCAGTGTTGCTGGTCCACGATTTCCGACTGTTCGTATGTTTTGATTGTTAGTAACAGGATGCCCCTGCCTCGTTGTTAAGGTATCTTCATTTTCGATATTATTGGCTTTATTTGTATTTTTTTGCTCCATCCGTTTTCTTTTCCACCTTTCTAAAATATAACTAAACTAGAATTTCCATAATTCTGCTATTTTTTAGTTTGCCCACTTATCTAAATATCATTCTTTAATTTCCACAAAGACGGGATAGACAGTTACATGGTAAAATATTAAAAGAGTCTTTGAAAAAGAGAGGATTTTTCTTGTGAAACTAACAGAAGCGAGTAAAACAATGTCTCCAGCATATGACCCATGGGAAGCATATATGGACGTGGAACAGCATGGGGGAATAACATTGTCTAACATTGAATTTACAACAACAACGCTTTGTAATATGCGCTGTGCCCACTGTGCAGTAGGCTATACACTACAAGGGAAGGACCCGGATGCACTACCAATGGAATTGATTGAAAAGCGACTAGATGAAATTCCTCACCTTCGTACACTAAGTATTACTGGTGGAGAGCCGATGATGTCGAAAAAATCTGTTCGTGATTATGTAGTTCCATTGCTTAAATATGCTCATTATCGTGGTGTGAAAACACAAATTAATTCGAATCTGACCTTGCCTTTTAGTCGCTATGAAGAAATCATTCCTTATTTAGATGTCTTACATATTTCACATAACTGGGGTACTGCTGAAGAATTTGCGGAGACTGGATTTGCAAGAATGGAGAGAAAGCCATCAGAGGAAAATCGTAAGAAATATTTCGAACGAATGGTTGAAAATGCTCAGAAATTATCACAAGCAGGTGTCATGGTATCTGCAGAAACGATGCTAAATGGTCGGACATATCCTTACTTAGAAAAAATTCATGACCATGTGCTTGAAATGGGTTGTGCACGACATGAGATACACCCGATGTATCCCGTAGACTTTGCAAGTAATTTAGAAACGTTATCCTTAGAAGAAATGCGGAAGGGTATCGAACGGTTATTAGACCACCGTGATCCTGATACATGGATGTTATTTGGTACCTTGCCTTTTTATCCATGTAGCACGTCCCAAGCGGATTTGAATTTACAGAAGCGTTTATTTAAGGAAAAGAATGTATCGGTGCGAAATGATCCTGATGGTCGTTCTCGTTTGAATGTAAATATTTTTTCGGGTGATGTGATTGTGACTGATTTTGGAGATGAGCCAAAACTAGGGAATATACAAACCACTTCGTTACTTGAAGCTTACGATCGTTGGATGGCTTCAGACACAGCAAAATCGTTAAATTGTCATTGTCCTGCTGTTAAATGTCTTGGTCCAAATATTCTTGTGAAAAATACATATTATCAAGATGTAGACTTTCAACAAAGAAAAGCCACTATTAAACTGTAATTAACATATGAGGGGGACTAGAGGATGGAAGTGTGGGATCTGTATGATAGGAATAGAAATAAGTTGGATGAAAAGCATATACGGGGAGTGCCGATGCCAAAGGATCGTTATCATCTAGTTGTTCATGTATGGATTCAAAATGATAGTGGGGGGCTTTTATTATCAAAGCGACACCCTAACAAGCCATATGGGGGTTATTGGGAGTGCACAGGTGGTTCTGTGATTGCAGGGGAAAACAGCTTACAGGGGGCATATCGAGAGGTAGCTGAGGAACTAGGCTTACAATTAGACGATAAAGCAGCAAAATTACTTCGTAGAGAAGTTAGACAGGTAGATCATTTGGACAATTGGCTGTTTCATAGCAATGTATCTATTGAACAGTTAACTTTTCAACCGGAAGAAGTAATAGATGCTAAATGGGTAGATGAAGAAACATATCGGCGAATGGTTAGGCAGAAAGCAATCGTTCCAACGCTCCATCACTTCTTTGATGAATTAATGGTGAAGTAAAAGCTTAGTATTTCCTAGGAGCTTAAGGGAGCCAAGAAAGTGTTGACAACTAGTTTTATGTATCGTTATAAGGTTAAGTGTGGGATGACTGCCAGTAAATGTCCGATTGGTTCAATGGCCTTTAGGTCATACCCTTGTGGTACTAACCATCCGTGGGATAAACACAACCCCTACGGATGGAAGCTTCCCTTTATCTTTAGTTAGTATAAAAGAATATAGATTGTTTTACATGTGTACGCTTCTATAAATCGGAGCGTTTTTTTCTTAGTCTAGGAAATTATAAAATTTGTGCCTATGGATAAATAGGAGCGCTTGCGCTTTTGTTCAAAGTTAAGAAAGTATAAAATCAGTGCAATGACTGCGTTAAGCCAAGTA
>NZ_BAAACY010000108.1:0-6616 GCF_039521925.1 Virgibacillus salarius
AATAGCTACTAGAGGAAGCGTAAATCGGAGCATTTAGTGATAAGGACTGAGCGAATTTTGCTCAGTTTTTTTATAGTGGTAGTTATAAAATCAGTGTTATACGCCAACTTTTCTAATAAATAAATAGTTTATTACTTTAAAAATGTCACAGAATGTTCTAAAATAAATAATAGTTACCAAAAAGTTTGCATAATTTTTAATACATTGTTTTTTAATCGGTTCATAAATAGAATTAGTACTTGTAAACGTATCAAGGAGATATTTCTATTATTTGTAACCGATTTCAATTTATAAAACGAGGTGATTGGATGGATATGCAGAAGATACCAGTTAAAGAAGGTAATCATAATCTGAAAGATTATGAAAAAGTTAGGGAAACTTTTTCATGGGATGATATGAAGAAACATTTTTCCTGGAATGAAACGGGAAAGGTTAATATTGCCTATGAGGCGTTAGACCGCCATGCGGAAAATCCAGAGAAAAAGGACCAGGTTGCATTACTGTATTCTGATCCAGATAGAGAAGAGAAGGTAACCTTTGGTGACCTACGTGATGAGAGTAATAAGTTTGCTAATGTTTTACGTAAGTATAATGTGAAAAAAGGAGATCGCGTATTTCTGTTCATGCCAAGAAGCCCAGAATTTTATGCAGCTTTCTTCGGTATCCTTAAAGTTGGTGCCATCGCTGGACCTTTATTCGAAGCTTTCATGGAGCAAGCGGTTCGCGATCGATTGCAGGATAGTGAAGCAAAAGTGTTAATTACAACACCTGATTTATTGTATCGAGTTCCACAGGAGGATTTACCAAACTTAGAAAAAATAGTGCTTGTAGGGAAACATAACGAATCTGCGGATCATTATATTGATTATCAAAGAGAAATGAAGGATGCTTCTAATAAAACAGAAATGGAATGGGTAGATTTAGAAGATGGTATGTTACTCCATTACACATCTGGATCTACTGGAAAACCAAAAGGTGTGTACCATGTCCATAATGCTATGATTCAACATTATGCTACGGGCGAGTGGGTATTAGACCTAAGGGAAGAGGATGTATATTGGTGTACCGCTGATCCAGGCTGGGTTACTGGAACAAGTTACGGAATTTTCGCACCATGGTTGCATGGTGTGACTAATGTTATTCGAGGTGGAAGATTTACACCGGATGATTGGTATGGAACACTAGATACGTATAAGGTTAGTGTCTGGTATACGGCACCTACAGCACTTCGTAAATTAGTAAGTGCAGGAGAAGACGTAGTGAAGAAATATGACCTTTCTTCCTTACGACATATTATGAGTGTTGGAGAGCCATTGAATCCAGAAGTAGTGACTTGGGGATTAAAAGCATTTAATTTGCGGATTCATGATACATGGTGGATGACGGAAACAGGTGCACAGCTTATTGTTAACATTCCATCAATGGAGATAAGACCAGGATCAATGGGGAAACCATTACCAGGTATTGAAGCGGCTATTATTGATAATGAAGGAAATGAACTACCACCAAACCAAATGGGGAATTTAGCTATTAAGAAAGGTTGGCCATCTATGATGCGGGCTGTATGGAAGAATCCAAGCAAGTATGACAGCTACTTTATCCATGGTTGGTATGTATCAGGAGATAGTGCTTATAAAGATGAAGATGGCTATTTCTGGTTCCAGGGGCGTTTAGATGATGTTATCAATACTTCTGGTGAACGAGTTGGCCCATTTGAGGTAGAAAGTAAATTAATAGAACATCCGGCTGTTGCTGAAGCCGGCGTTATTGGGAAACCACATCCAGAGCGAGGAGAGATCATTAAAGCGTTTATTACGCTGAATGATGGGTATCAGAATACGGATGAATTACTAGAGGATATACGCTTATTTGTTAAGACAGGGCTAAGTGCTCATGCTGCACCACGTGAACTAGAAGTAAAAGACTCCATTCCTAAGACAAGAAGTGGTAAGATCATGCGTCGACTATTGAAGTCTTGGGAGCTAGGATTGCCTACTGGTGATACGTCAACATTAGAAGAATAGATGGTAGAGCCACAGAGGGTAAAATAATTTAGATAACGAAGACGCTTAATTATAGACTGATTAAAATATGCTCCCTTCCAAAGTAGATAGATCAAAAAATATAATCTGTTGCTTTGGGGGGATTTTTGTCTAGGAAATTACGGAAATTATAAAATTTGAGCCTGTGGATATATATGCGTGTTGAGCCGCGTGAAGCTCCAGCGCCCAGAAACGAGGCGACTTCATGAATCGCCCTAATCTAAGTCATCATCGGCGCGCAAGCTCATCGTAATACCTTTATCTCCGTTGACTCGCTCTAGTCGCTACGTTTCTACTCGGACGCTTACGCCTTTTGCTCTTGAAATGCTATCGAACGGAATGGATACAACACTCCTTTTACACCGCTCACTTTATAAGCTAGTTATTTCTTATTTACTTTGAAATCTGGTACATTTCCAATATGGGACATATTCATAAATTGAGGAAATGAGGAATCTTAAAATGTCTAAAGAATTTTGGGATCAAAACTTTTCAGATAAAGAATTTGTATATGGGAAACAGGCAAATCAATTCATCCAGCAAAAGAGTCACCTCTTATCTAAAAATTCAACTATAGGATGCTTTGCAGAGGGAGAGGGCAGAAACGCCATCTATTTAGCTGGTTTAGGGCATGAGGTTATTGCTTATGATCAATCTACTGTCGGATTAGAAAAGGCAAAACAATTAGCTGTAGAGCAAGGAGTAAACGTACAAGCTATTCCCATGGACTTGACTAAGGAAAAGGTGATATCTCGCCAATTTGATGCGGCGATTATGGTCTTTGGGCATGTTCCAGCGGAAGATCAACATTTTTTTATTCATAATATAATTGCTGCTGTAAAGCCAGGTGGCTATGTAATGTTTGAGGTATACTCAGAGGATCAATTAGACTACCAAACAGGTGGACCAAGGGAGAAGGAAATGCTGTATCATCCATCGGATGTATTACAATGGATAATGCCTCATCATTGTTTGCATTTCTATTATGGAGAAGTAGATCGAAAAGAAGGAAAAAAGCATACTGGCTTGTCTCATGTTATTCAAACGGTTATAAAAAAGAAAGACTAGATATGTAAATAGAACCAAAGGATAAGCGGATTACTCCCTTAACCTTTGGTTTTTGTCGTTTATGCAGTAATGGATTCAGCTGGGCCAAAAATTTCGAAATGAATATCTTTGTCAGCTACATGTGATTTTTTTAAGCTTACATAGGTTGTACGCATGAATCCTTTTGGTCCACAAATGTAACATGTAGCATCTGATGTTGGTAAAATTGAAGATACCCACTCAGCGTCTATATAGCCTTTTTTATCACATCGATCCGTATCTTTGGGATGATTATAGATCGTATAGCTTGTCACATGATTATTAGAATTAGTAATGGTAGCAACTCTCTCTTTCAACGCATGATAATTTTCTGACTTTGCAGCATGAATGAAGATAACCTGTCGTTCAGGCTGTTCTTTTATCACCGTTTCTAACATACTCATCATTGGTGTCATTCCCACACCTCCACTAATTAGTATCAGTGGTCGATGATCTTGTTGATCAAGTATGAAGTCTCCAGCCGGTGCACTTATAGGTAAAATGCTTCCTTCATTAATTTTCTCATGTAAATAAGTAGAGACAATTCCTGCTGGGCCTTGTTCATTCTCATCCTCACGTTTAACACTAATGCGGTAATACCCTTCATCCGGAGCACAAGATAAACTGTATTGGCGAAGATGGGTATATGGTTCACCATCTATGTCTGCTTTTACAGTAATGTATTGTCCAGGCTGATAACTAGGAAATGGTAAACCATCCTCGGGAACTAAATAAAAAGATGTAATAACTTCACTCTCAATTACCTTTTTTGTCACTTTGAAATTTCGAAAACCTTCCCAGCCACCGGATGATTGCAATGTCTTATTATATAATTCTTTTTCCACGTTAATAAAAAGATCTGCTATGACATAATATGCTTTTTCCCATGCGTCGATCACATCATCATTAGCTACTTCTCCTAAAACATCTTTCATTGCTAGTAATAGGTACTTGCCAACGATTGGATAATGTTCTGGTTGAACATTTAGACTTTTATGCTTATGTGCAATTTGCATGACATGGGGTACTATTTCTTCTAAATGATCGATATTTGCCGCAGCAGCATAAACGGTATTCGCTAAGGCCTTGGGCTGAGCACCTCTCCGTTGATTGGTTTGATTAAATAAATTCTTTAATTCTGGATGATTTGTTAGCATTAGCTGATAGAATCGCTTCGTTATCTCTGAACCTTGTTGTTGTAATACTGGCACAGTAGCTTTAATAATGTCCTTTGTTTGCTCATCTAGCTCGACTGTTTGTGTTGACATAACTAAGCACTCCCTTTGAAATAAACATGTATTTTGTATACATGTTTATTTTATAATAATTTAACTGGTAAAAAAACAGGAAAATAAGCAAAATATGTTACAATAATGTGAAAACATGAACAAGTAGGTGTATCCATGAATCTTAAAAAATATACAGATTACGCATTACGTGTATTAATATTTACGGGAATGAAATCAGATCAAGAGCTGGCTACAATTAAAGAGATATCCGAGGTATATACGATTTCACAAGAACATGTAAGGAAAGTAGTACATGAGCTTGTAAAGATGGAATTGATAGAGTCGGTAAGAGGCAGGCATGGAGGAATTAGAATGGCTAAGCCACCAGAAGAAATCAATGTTGGTAGACTTGTTCGACAGCTTGAAGCTGATTTTGTCATTTTAGAATGCTTTGATAAAGGAACAAACCACTGTGTTATTTCTCCAGGCTGTACATTAAAACATGTATTAAATAGAGCGTTAGTCGCTTTTTTTAAGGTTCTTGAAGCATATACATTAAAGGATTTAATTAAAAATGAAGAAGAGCTTCGTGAACTAATGGGACTGTAAAAAATATGTTTTATATAAGAATTATTGGGAACATATAATTATGTAGTCATCGTAAAGGAGTGGATATATCATGAGTAAAAAAATAGCAACTGTTATTACAGATATGTTTGAAGATGTGGAATATACAGAGCCAGCTAAAGCTTTCCGGGAAGCTGGTCATGAAGTCGTTACGATTGATAAAGAAAAAGGAAAGAATGTAACAGGAAAAAATAAGGAAGCTATCATCACTATTGATCAAGGTATTGATGATGTAAACCCAAGTGATTTTGATGCGTTATTTATTCCAGGTGGCTTTTCTCCAGATATGTTACGTGCAGATGAACGCTTTGTAAAATTTGCAAAACATTTTATGGATGAAAAGAAGCCAGTATTTGCGATCTGTCACGGGCCGCAGTTGCTAATTACGGCGAAATCACTTGAAGGGCGAAAAGCAACTGGATTTAAATCGATTCAAGTCGATATGGAGTATGCGGGGGCAAACGTAGTAGATGAAGAAGTGGTAGTATGCCAAAATCAGCTTGTTACAAGTCGTCAACCAGATGACATACCAGCATTTAATCGAGAAGCTGTAAATGTGTTAACGAAATAAGCTAAAAATTGGCATTGCTAAAATGCTTGTTTTTAAAGACGAATAAGAATTGAAAAATTTATAAAAGCATGGTTCTATTTGCTGCATTGGAGAGAGGCGCTTGTGACCAGCCCGCGTGAGCTATTGCACTATGTAGCCTTACCGAACGGATCGTTCGGCTTTGTTTTAAAAGATAAGAAAGTATAAAAATTTGGCTATACCAGAGTGTTTCTTACTGTGGTATTTTAAGTATATGGAAAAAAACATCTTGAAACGAATCTTTTTTGATAAACATCAACATTGGGAAGCATTTAAGAAGAAACATGAAGAGCGAATTCGTCCAATTGTCATTAAAGAGGTGGAAAAATTTCGTGACTGTGGAGATCCCAAAAATGGATTCAAACTCTATGTTTGTGAAGGATGCCATGACGTTCGACATGTCCCTTTTCGATGTAAAGGGCGTTTTTGTACAACGTGTTCTGTAGGAGAAAGTGAAGAATGGAGTCGCGTCCTTACAGAAGATATAGTACAAGTGAACCATCGGCATGTAATCTTTACGATAGATGAAAAATTACGGGCTATATTTCTATGGCATCGAGAGCTTTTGAAACCCCTTATGGATGAAGCTGCGAAGCTAATCACGGGTTATTTTCGAAAGAAGGCAAAAGTGATACCGGGGATAATTGCCGGATTACATACATTTGGGTCAAGAGTGAATTTCAATCCCCATGTTCATATGTTAGTGACAATGGGAGGAGTTACGGAAAAAGGAGAATGGAAAGCGTACGACTATATACCGTTTACGATGCTTCGAAAGCAATGGCAGACGGTGGTGTTAAAATTCATTCGTAAACACTTGTCAAATAAGGAAAAGAAAAGAATTCAACCAAGATTACAACAGGCTTTTTCTAATAATGGGGAAGGCTTCTATGTGTATGCCCCAAAACAAAGAGGAAAGGTGAAGGACCAACTGCGTTATATTGGCCGCTATATTCGTCGACCAGCGATTGGAAACAATCGTATCGAGGAATATGATGGTCAACATGTGACATTCAAATATATGGATAAAGTAGACGGTAAAG
>NZ_BAAACY010000109.1:0-34956 GCF_039521925.1 Virgibacillus salarius
AGGGAAGTGGGCAGCCGGAGTGGTGGTCAAGCAGTAGCTATTATTCCATAATAGCTACTAGAGGAAGCGTGAATCTGAGCATGTAGTGATAAGGACGGAGCGAATTTTGCTCAGTTTTTCTTATCGTTGAGAAGCTAAACCTCATCATTTTTAGATTAGATGAAATTTTCAGTTATTTATGTTAAGATGAAATCGTAATTATATTCAAACGCCAAGAAAAGGAGGAGAAACATGGAGTATGCGATTAGTGGATGGACTTTCTTTTGGTTTGCTGTTCCAATGCCATTGTTGGTAGTTTGGGCTGTCGTCACTTTTTTTACAGAAAGGGGGGATGAAGACTAATGAATCCCACAATCTTAACATTTATTGTTTATTTGATAGTGATGATCCTTATCGGAATTGTAACCTATCGTATGACAAATACATTATCTGATTATGTACTTGGTGGAAGAAAATTAAATAGCTGGGTTACAGCCTTCTCGGCTTCCGCTAGTGATTTTAGTGGATGGTTGTTAATTGGATTACCTGGTGCTGCATATGCTGCTGGACTTGGCACTTGGAGTTTATGGATTGCTGTTGGTTTGGCAATTGGTGCAATGATAAATTGGCAATATGTTGCAAAACGACTTCGCATTTATACCGAATATACAAATGACTCCATTACATTACCCCAGTATTTTGAAAATCGTTTCCGTGATAACTCCCATTTGTTACGTGTTATTTCCGCTGTCTTTATTCTAGCTTTTTTTCTATTTTATACAGCCTCAGGCTTAGTTGCAGGTGCAAAACTATTCCAAGGAACCTTTGAAATGGATTATCACCTAGCACTAACTGTAGGTGCCATTATTATTGTTGCATATACGTTTCTGGGAGGTTTTTTGGCAGTAAGCTATACCGATTTTATTCAAGGTGCTCTAATGTCAGCTGCACTACTATTTACATCAATATATGGTTTGATTAAGATAGGTGGATTTGGGGAACTGTTTAATCAGCTTGGTCATATAACTCCAAGTTTAATCGATGCTTTTGCCGCTACAGATTATAGTCAAGCGGAAGGCATTCTTTGGGAATCTGCAGGTGCAATTGGGGCTGTTGGAATTATCTCAGCACTTGCGTGGGGGCTTGGTTACTTTGGTCAGCCACATATACTTGCTCGTTTTATGGCTATTCGTTCCCACAAAGAAGTGAGAAAAGCCAGGTTAATTAGTGTAACCATGGGTCTGGTCATTCCACTATATGGAGCACTCATTGTTGGAATGTTAGGGATCATTACATTTGACCAGCCACTTGCTGATTCGGAGCAAGTCTTTATTCAGCTTGTTCAAGTTGTTTATAATCCATGGGTAGCTGGGATCCTACTGGCAGCGGTTTTGGCCGCTATTATGAGTACAGTTGACTCACAACTATTGGTTTCTTCTAGTGCATTATCAGAGGATTTTTACAGAAGGTACCTCCGTAAAAATGCTAGTGAGAATGAGCTCGTCTGGGTTGGTCGTATTTCCGTATTAGTTATTGCATTGATTGCGGTATTAATCGCGTGGAATGAAACTAGTTCTGTACTTAATTTAGTTGGGTATGCATGGGCAGGTTTTGGTGCCACATTTGGCCCAGCAATATTGTTTTCTTTATTTTGGAGAAAAACTTCCCGAAATGGTGCAATAGCTGGCATTCTAGTTGGCGGGATAACAGTTTTTCTTTGGCCGTTAACTGGATCTGAACTGTACGAAATGGTACCCGGCTTTATTTTGTCTAGTATTGCCATTATCGGATGTAGCTTAGTTGGTAAGGGACCTTCCAATGAAATGCTCAAGGAATACGATAAAGTAACTGGCGTTAAATAAACTCTAGGAGTGGTACAACATGGTGCATGAAAAAATATATGGTAATACCCCTTGCTTTTTAGGTGGTTCAAAGGCAGATTTACATGACGAAAAAGTAAAAGAGAATGATGTTCTTATTTACGGAGTACCTTGGGAAGGTGCAGTTACATGGGGAGATTATACAGGTTGTGAATTAGGCCCAAAAGTCATTCGTTTAAACTCAGCTCGTTATTCTGGTTATCTACCTGAACTCGATAATGTAGATGTTTTAGAGCATTACAGGGTAGGTGATTTAGGAGATGTTGATGTTGTGCCAGCAGATACGGTAGAAACAATGAAACGAATTGAAAAATTCGCCATTAAAGTTTGGAATACAGGTAAATTTCCGATAGCTTTTGGTGGGGATCATGGGATAACCTACCCTATTGTTAAGGCATTAAGTGAAGATATTAATGGCAAAGTAGGAATAATCCACCTTGATGCCCATTACGATAATTATAAGGATTATGAAGGTGACCTTTATGCAAGAAGTACACCCTTCCATCGTATATATGAAAGTGAAAGTGTACGAAATGAAAGCATCGTGCATATGGGGATACATGGCCCACGAAACGCACCAGAGACTGGAAAGTATGCAGCAGAAGTAGGTGCGTCCACAATTACTATCCGAGATATTCGCAAATCAACAGATATAGCAGCACTTGCTAAGCATGCCTATTCCATTGCAAGTAAAGGAACAGAAGCTGTTTACTTAAGCATTTGCAGCGATGTACTTGATTTTGCTTATAATCCTGGTGGTCCTGTTGATGGGAATGGGCTTACTTCCTTTGAGCTATTGGAGCTTATTTATGCTTTTGCCAAACAGGGTGTTAGAGGAATGGATTATGTTGAAGTTTACCCACAGCAAGATACAAATGATAATTCTTCTCACTTTGTAACCTATGCAGTTCTTTATGCACTTGCCGGTAATATTATTCATGAACAGAAGCAATAGTGTAATATACAAGTCAGAATTTGGACTATAAGATCATTGATCTATAGAGTGAAACTTCAATCAGTCGGAGTTTTGTTTATCCCCACTTACCCATATTGGGTTCACTTTATTACTTGAAGTGGGGGACTGCCAGTTATATGTGGGATAAAAATCATTCAATGATCAGGTTCCCAAGAGGATAAGTTTCCTTGATAAAGGAGCGAATCCCAATTAATCGATAAATAGCTAACGTTTTCGGGTCGCTCCTTAATTCAAGGTTTAAAAAACACTTTCCAGATATATATACCTATTTTGAAGATGGGAATTCCTCCTATATACACTTGTTAGTTATAAGATTGCTTGTTACGATGACAATAATGTATGACAAAGGAGGAAACAGATTGACCAAACAGATGGTGGAAGATCTGTTGCATGCTATCACTGATGTCATGGAAGAATTAGAAGATGTAAAGACAAACAGTCGTCAGATTGATCAACTCTATACCAATCTAGAGTCAAGAATAGATCATATGGGGTTGCATATTGATGGATTAGAAAAAAATATGAAACGTATAGATAGAAAGATAGCAGTAGTAACAGAAGGTAGATTGGAAAGCGGTACAAAGAAGTTAATAGCACGAAAGGTTGTTTATTAAAAAGCGTGCATAAGCAGGCTTATTTTTTTACGTGTTTTTTGCTATGATATGAAAAAGGGGGAGAGAAATGGAGAAGTCTTCCAACGTTTTCATGGAGAAGTTAAAGGATAATCGAACCCTTATTGGCAGCCTTATTTTATTTATTACATTACTTTGGGGCTATGCATGGGTACTAATGAAAGAATCATTACAATACATGGGACCATTCACATTTTCCTCATTTCGCTTTGGTGTAGGTGCTATTACGTTACTGTTAGTAGCATGGATCTTGAAGCTCGGATTGCCTCCAAAAAAATATTGGAAACATATTGTTATCGTTGGCATTCTGCAAACAGCTATTGTCTTCTTACTAGTCATGTATGCTTTACGATTTGTAGACGCAGGGAAGTCCTCTGTTCTCTTATACTCTATGCCAATGTGGAGTAGTTTATTAGCAGTAAAATTCTTAAATGAAAAATTAAGCTTAGCTAAATCTATAGGGCTATTTATTGGTATGCTAGGACTTTTAACGATTTTAGGATGGGATATTTGGATTGGTCAATCGCCAGAAATGATAATAGGTGAGATTTTAATTATTCTTGCTGCCGTTTCATGGGCAGTGGCAAATACGTATTACCGATTAAAACTTGAAAACCTATCGCAAATACAGGTGTCAGCCTTTCAAATGTTCTTTGGAGCACTGGCTATTATGATGGTTACCCTTTTCATGGAGCATCATGAACCGTTATTAGTAAATAGTAAAAGTGTATACTACATATTATTTACAGGTGTATTTGCATCTGCACTATGCTTTACATTATGGTTTTTAATTCTTAGTTTAGTAGATATGGTTACGGCGACGATATCTACATTACTTGTTCCCATGTTTGGGCTGTTATTTAGTAGTTTTCTGCTTGGTGAAAAAATGACTTTTGGGATTCTAGGTGGGTCAGGGATGATAATTATTGGAATTATCATTGCGCAGAAAAAACGAGTACATGATACGTGATGATTATATCATTTTGGCAATTTGATAAGGGAGAGTATTATATGGGAATAGCTACTATTTATAAGAGTGTGGATGGGAAAAATAAGATTCAAGAAGCCTATGAAGATTATTTAGAAGCCTTTTCACTGCGTTTGGAGCGTGCGTATGTCAAAACACGCTTTGGAAATACGCATCTGCTAATAACCGGGCCGAAAAACGCAAAGCCACTCATTATTCTACAAGGCGGAAATGCAATTAATCCAATGACATTATATTGGTTTAAGGAGCTTTTTCATCATTATCGTATTTATGCGCCAGATACAATAGGCCATCCAGGTTATAGTGACGAAACACGTATTTCTGCAAAAGATCATAGTTTTGCCAACTGGATATCCGATATAATGGATTGGTTTCAATTGGAAAAGAGTGCATTCATTGGTCCATCCTATGGTGCAGGTATTATTCTTAGGTTGGCTACTTTCCAGCCAGAAAGAATAGCTTGTGCCGTTCTTATTAATCCCTCTGGTATTCAACTTGGTTCAAAAAAAAGATATGCTACGCCATGTAATACTTCCTTTAGTCTCTTATCATCGTAATCGTAGTGAAGCTAGCTTAACTACAATTACAAATGCATTATCTGCTGGAGTAATGACGGATCAGGATCGCCAATTGATAGGAAATATATTTTCGCACGTAAAATTGGAAAAGAATATGCCAAAATTAACAACAAGGAAGGAGTTAAGAAACTATCACTCCCCTACAATGGTTATCACAGGAGAAAGAGATATCTTTTTTCCAAATCGACGAGTAATGAAGTATGCTCAACAGATTATTCCAAACCTTATTAGCTACCATACCTTTGATATGGGGCATTTTCCATCAACAAGTAATCTTGAACAAATACAAACAGAGATTTATACATTTTTACAAGAGCAGTATTAATGTTATCTCTAAGATTTGAACGAAATTGGTTACAGCCTCTAGTAAGTGTTTAGTTTACAGGAGGCTGAACCCTTACAAGTGGAAAAAAATAGTTTAAGAAGATACCTAACTTTTGTAATTAATTATTGCTACTAAAAGAATAATAATCCAATAGAAATAGGTATGAAACTATATAATAATAGGATGACACAAAATCCCATTATATCTTTAACTTTTAATCCAGCGATAGCTAAAAGAGGTAATGCCCAGAATGGTTGGATCATGTTCGTCCATGCATCCCCCCATGCAACAGCCATCGCTGTTTTTGCTGTATCTACACCTAAGTCCAAAGCTGCTGGAATCATAATCGGACCTTGAACGGCCCATTGCCCGCCACCAGATGGTACGAAAAAATTAATAATGCCGGCACTAAGAAATGTAAACAGTGGAAAGGTAAACGCATTGGACATCTCAACAAACCATAGAGACATTTGCTCGGATAGACCAGAAGCAACCATCATTCCCATGATCCCAGCATAAAAAGGGAATTGCACAACAATACCACCGACATTTTTAACAGCGTGTGTTGCACTATTTAAAAATCGTCTTGGGGTGCGATGTAAGATAACTCCTAAGAAAAGCATAATAAAGTTAACAATATTGATATTTAAATCGAATCCGTTATTTATAAAAAAATAAATAACATATGCTAACCCCATGATGCCAATCAGGAAAGCTATCGTTTTGCTGTTTTCTAAACGGTCGGCAGGACTTTTATCTGCAACGGAATCTTTCTCGCTATTTTCGTCTATGTTATTTGTTTGCCACTCGGTTGCGTCAGAATGAATTAGTGGATGCCGTGCTTGCATTAAAAAGCGGTTGACAAAAGGTAAGGTGAATAATAGAAAACCAGCTATAAATAAATTAAAACCACTAAATAACGTTTCTGAAACAGGTACTATACCAATCGTATCTTCTAAGAAGTGGCCTGGTGTGGCAATTAATAATGGAATAGAAGCAGATAAGCCTCCATGCCACAGAAGAAATCCACTATAGGCACTTGCCATTAATACACGATAATCAACCGTTGGTACACGTTTCGCTACATGAATGGCAAAAAGAGCTCCAACTACAAGCCCGAACCCATAATTGATTAAACATGCTAAGGAAGCGATAAATGTGACTAATAGTATGGCCTGTGAAGGCGTATTTGCTAGATTACTAATCTTTTTTAACACAACTTTGACTAGTGGTGTATTTGCTAATATGTATCCAGTTACAACAATTAAGGACATTTGCATTGCAAATACAAGTAAATCCCAAAACCCTGTCCCCCAATAATCAATCATTTGCATTGGAGAACTATTAGTAAAGATAATTCCTAAAAGAAATACAGTGAATGTAAGTAGGATGGCAAATAAAAACGCATCAGGTAAAAAACGTTGTACCATTCGCTCACAAAATGCAGTGAAAGCCTTCATTCCTTTTCCTCCTTAAATTTTGTGAAATACTTAGCTTTCTCTTGAAAAGAAACCATAAACTTCCGAGTCACTCTATTATAATCATATGCTTCAGCTATAAAAATAGAAAAAATAAAAAAAACGTTTAAACATTGAAAGAATATGCCGATATAAGTAATGTAATCATAGAGATTAATGGTTACAGCCTTAACGTTAAGGACGACAGCACAGTGAATCTACTAATACTTGGTAATAACTCTATATGAGTTGTTATAGATGTGAGACATAAGGATGTGGCTCGCAAAAAATATACTTACATGGAGGTAAGGAAAAAATGATTATTAATCACAACATTGCGGCGCTAAACACGCACCGCCAACTATCAGGTAACAACAACGCAGTACAAAGCTCATTGGAGAAGCTCTCTTCAGGCTTGAAAATAAACAAAGCTGGAGACGATGCTGCAGGTCTCGCAATCTCTGAAAAAATGCGTGGCCAAATTCGTGGGCTAGAAATGGCTCAAAAGAACTCACAAGATGGGATTTCTTTAATTCAAACTGCAGAAGGCGCACTAAATGAAACTCATTCCATTCTACAACGTATGCGTGAATTGACAGTGCAAGCGTCAAGTACAGGTACTCAAGAGCCAGAAGATTTACAAGCAATCCAGGATGAAATTGATTCTTTAATTCAAGAATTAGGTGGTCAGTCTGGAAGTAAAGGTATCTCTGATCGTACAGAATTTAATGGAAAAACATTGCTTGACGGTAGCCGTACAGGTAGTGGTCAGTTAACTTTCCAAATTGGTGCTAATCAAGGACAGCAATTATCTATCGAAATCGGCGATATGAGCGCTAGTGGTTTAGGTGTTGCAGATGTTTCTGTAGTAGATGGTAGTGGTAACGCTCTAACTACTTCTGGATACGATACACTACTAGACAACATAGACAAAGCTGTAAACACTGTTTCAACTCAACGTTCAGCATTAGGTGCAGTACAAAATCGTCTTGAGCATACTATTAACAATCTTGGGGCTTCTGCTGAGAACTTAACTGCAGCTGAATCACGTATTCGTGATGTTGACATGGCTAAAGAAATGATGTCATTCACTAAGAATAACATCCTTACTCAAGCTGCGCAAAGCATGCTTGCTCAAGCTAACCAACAACCACAAGGTGTGCTACAACTTCTAAGATAAGTTACATTCAATGATGAGCTGTACGTTAAACCGACTTCATGATATGAGGTCGGTTTTTATTTTAAGTTAAGAAAGTATAAAATCAGTGCAATGACTGCGTTAAGCCAAGTAGTTATTTTGAAATGTTTGATGTATATTGGCAATGCTCCGACTAATTACTTCGCTTTCCGCGGGCACGGCCTCAACTAACTTTGCAAAGAAGAACACGTTGCAAAGTGGATTTTCGGCTCGCGCTATTCCCGCAGGAGTCTACGTAATTAGTCTCCGCTATGAGAAGGTGCAACAATTCTTGTCATAAGTAATAGGTTGACTTTTTTTACAATGGTTAAAGTGAAAATCGCTATCCGTGAGTATAAAAGCAGCTGTGTTACTTCATGCTAGCGTTGTAGAGCCTGATAATAGCGAAGGCCGGCCACTTCAACTCCTGTGGGAAATGTTTGACCTGAAGATCCACTTTTTTGAGCGGGTTTTGCTAAAAAAGTTAGCTGAAGGACAAACCCCACGGAAAGGGAAGTGGGCAGCCGGAGTGGCGGTCAAGCAGTAGCTATTATTCCCTAATAGCTACTAGAGAAAGCGTAAATCTGAGCATTTAGTGATAAGGACTGAGCGAATTTTGCTCAGTTTTTCTTATCTCTATTATTTAATTTTCTTCGTTATTTGCCGATAATAAAAGTGTAATTAGATAGGAGGATTTCATATGAAATTACTACATAAACAAACGTCCTATACGGTAGAAAATGACACTTCTGCAATTCATTTCATTTATGAAAAAGTAAATGAACTTATCCAACAAGAAAACACAGTATTCAGTCATTTAGTTATAGATAATCAAGAGGTTTATGAGGAGCATGAAGCATATATATCAAAACATCTTCAAGAGATTCTTCAAGTGGAAATTGTAACCCATAGTAAGCAGGAGATGATTTGGGAAACGATGGATTCTATTAATGATTATCTAAAACGTGCAATACCAGCACTAAAAGAGCTAATTGATGCTAGCTACCATACGTTTACGAAGCAGACATGGGAAGGGATTGATCAGTTAGCTGAAGGGATGCAATGGATCTTACAGTTTAACATGTTCACAAAAGCATCCAAAATAAAACCAGCTTATTGGGAAAATATTGAGGAGAGTGTTTCAACTTGTGAACAAGGCTTCAAAGCACTGATGGAGGGAATTGAAACAAAGGATACGGTGCTAATTTCAGATATATTATCTTATGAAGTCGTTCCTGCCTATGAATCGCTAGAGAATAATTTAGAAAAGTCACTAGAAGATAGGGAGTTATGCAAAAATGCTAATTGACAACATAGTATTGCTAAGAGCGCGATTCCCTGAAATTCGAAACTATTTTTTAGAGCATGAGAACAAGATAGAATTGAATCGACTAACCATCCTTGAATCAAAAACAGGAGCTAAAACAATTCGATACCAAACGACTGAAGGCAATCCGTTGATGATTCATAGTTTATATGATCCAATTCGTGAAGCTGAGCGAATTATAACTGCACATAGCGAGAGTATTATGGAAGATACACATGTATTTTTCTATGGTGTTGGGCTAGGATATCATATTGAAAAGTTTAAGGAAATGTATCCTAGCAATACGTATTCGATCTATGAACCTTGCCCCGAAGTATTTTTTGAATTGACACAACAAAGGAAACTTAATCAGCTAATAACAAAAAAAACATTACAACTTTATATTGATACCTATGAAAAGGAAGCAATGAGTTATTTAAAGGAATTTGTCTCTAGTAATCAAAACATTTATATTATCACTCTACCAAGTTACGAAAATCTCTTTAAGGAAAAAATGATACAATTTCGATCTAATGTTAAAAAAGTAATTACTAATCGTCGTTCGAGATTACATACAAATGAGAAATTCCAAAAAAGATGGACAATAAATAGTGTACATAACTTTAAATCTGTATTAACTACTCCTAATATGATGAAAGATATTAAGCTTGAGCAATTTAAGAGGAAACCGGCAGTGATTATCTCTGCTGGTCCATCATTAGTGGAAGATATGGAATTTATAAGGTACATTAAAAAAAATGAATTAGCAAATATTTTTTCCGTTGGATCTGCCATAAATAGTTTACTTGAGTATGACGTTATACCGGATGCAGTTTGTACGTATGCGCCTAGCGATAATAATTATAAAGTCTTTGAACGGTTAAATGATAGTGGTTTACATGATATTCCGTTAATTTATGGATCCAGTGTTGGATTTGAAACGTTGGAGAAATTTACTGGACCAAAGGTACACTTTATAACAACAGTAGATAATGTATCTCAATATTTCTTAGGTTCGCAAATTAATGCAAATGATTGTATTAATGATGCAACATCTATTGCGGTATTAATGGTACAGTTATTGTCAGAAATAGGCTGTGATCCAATAATTTTTGCAGGACAGAATTTGGCATATAAGGATGATGAACTATATGCTAAAGGAATTGGCTATACACACTTGAAGAATGGATTTAATAAAGAGATTATAAAAAAGGGAGTTCCGATTAAAGATGTGTATGGTAATGAAATTATATCAAATATTACGTTTAATAATATGAGAGAAAGTATTGAGCAAATTGTAACACATTATAAAGGCAATACCTTTATAAATACAACAAAAGGAGGAGCTGAGATTAAAGGAGTTCCTTTTTGTCCTATTGAACAAGTGATTGAAGAAGTTTTAACTCATTCAATAATCAAAGAAAAATGGTGGGAAACAGCAAATTCTTATGATCAAAGTGTATTGTCGGATAAATTAAATAGTTTAGAAAATTACATGCACCAATTTTACAATATTATTGAAAACATAAACAAATTGATTCGAAAATTAAATAAAAATATTGCTTTAAAAAATAGAATTAACTTGGAAAAAGCTTTTGGAGAATTTGATTATCTTTATTCTAATTTAAACGAAAATATGTACTATAGAAAATTTGTTGTTCCTTATGTACGAGTTCATGTGGATTTTCTAATTAATGAAATGAATCATATCGTTATGGAAGCTGATCCAATTAAAAAAGCAAATCATATTGTTGAACTGTTTACTAGGTTTATTCAGAATTGTAGGAGTGCAGGTGTAGAGTTGGAACAACTAATTAATGAACAAATAGATAGGCAATTAATTTCATCAAAGATAAATTAATTGAAATATGGTAACTAGAAGAGGTAACGAGATGAATACGATTAACATATTACATATTGCTAGTTTTAATGGGAATATTGGAGATAATGCAAATCATAATGGATTGAGAAATAAACTAGAAAAAATCCTATTTCCCAAGAAACTGAATTTTAAAGAAATTGAGATGAGGGAATTCTATCAATCATGGAACTTACGAGACTTTAACAGTAATGCGTTTATTGAACTTTGTAATGAATATCATTTGGTAATCATTGGTGGAGGGAATTTTTTTGAACTTAAATGGGATTATTCATTTACAGGAACGACTATAAATATAAGCAAAGAAACATTATTGAAAATTAGTACACCAATATTGTTTTTTGGCTTGGGATGTGATATTGCTAAGGGTGCAAGTGAAAATGCTATTTATAAATTTGATGAATTTTTATCTAACGTAACAAGCTCTGATAATTATTTAGTGTCTGTTAGAAATGATGGCTCCTATCAAACATTACAATCGTTATACGGAACGAAGTATAACGATAAAATATATCGGATAGCTGATGGAGCTTTTTTTATGACTACTGATACGTATGACTTTCCTGAGTTACAATGTAATTATCAGTCAATTGGAATCAATATTGCACGTGATATGGAATCTATTCGATTTAATAAAAATATTACCTATAAAGAATTCATCAATGGATTTTCAACTGTATTAGATACATTTCTAGAAAACAATAAATGGTATCAAATAATTTTAATTCCACATATATATAGCGATCTAACCGCTATTTCTGATCTACTTAATTACTTGAATGATAAACATAGAAGAACAAGAGTGAAAGTTGCTCCATATTTAACAGGGAGAGGCTCAGAAAGTTATATTTTTGGATTATATCAACAATGTAAATGTATATTAGGAATGAGGTTTCATAGTAATGTCTGTGCTATTGCCCATAATATACCAACTATAGCACTAAGTAGTTATAAAAAGATAAATGATTTATACCGTGAGTTATCTTTAGAAGATAGATTAGTGAATGTAAACGAGAGAGGGTTTGAAGAAGTATTGTTAAGCAAGCTTAACAATACGTTGAAAACACTAACTACATTATCAAACGAATATGCCTATAAAAATGAACAACTTAAAAAGCAAAATGATTCTTTTTATTGTGATCTAAAGAATTGGCTAGAGAGAAAGGGAATTTTATAGTTAATTTTATTCATAGAACAAATTGTAACATGCTACAGCAATATAATGGTAGCTCTAAATTCCCAAGCAGACAGATTAGTATCAGCTATCTACTTGGGAGTATTTCAGTTATCTTTCATGATATAAATCATAGAAAAGTTCTACATCTTTTAAATCGTCTATATCCAAATCGAATTTTTCTTCCATGATATATGAATATTTGTTATCATTTAAGCTAGTATTGCTGTGAAGTGTAGCAGTATTATTTATATAAATTGCTCCATTTACTTTATACACCTCAGGAAAGTCCTGTCTTCTTAATGTACTCGTCTTGTTTATGATATTTTCTAATTTATTGTTCTTGTTTATAGTTCTCATTAAAATTGGGTGCTCTTTAACTTTCGTAACACTAACAAGACTTTCATGGTTATTATTAATAACACTTTCAATAGCCTCATCTATATGCCAATGTTTTCGTAGTGGTTGTGTTGGTTGTAAAACGACTACATAGTCGTAATTATATCCACGTTCTTTTTGTTTTTCCACAACATGCATAACTGTATCAATGGTTCTTGAATGATCTTGCGCTAATTTTTCTGGTCTTAGATATGGAACGTTAGCGCCAAGATTGATGGAAATTTGCGCTATTTCTTTATCATCAGTAGATACGATTATTTCATCTAAATAGTTTGATAACAGGGCTTCATCAATTGTATATTGTATTAATGGTTTATTGTGAATCGGTATGATATTCTTCCGTGGGATACCTTTAGAACCACCTCTTGCTGGTATTATAGCTAAAATTTGTTTTCCTTTATACATTTGTTACACCCACTAAATTGGTATCTATAAATTTTTTTTGTATGGGAATATTCCATATACTTTCATCCTCTAGTAGGTTAATAAATTTCTTATGACTAGTACCGTCACCAAAATTTAAATTTCTACTAGTTGGATGTTTAATGGAAGATATGGCATTTCCAATTTGTTGCTTTTCTTCCTCAATACTAATGATGATATCTTGAAATTTAGTAGGGTCATACCTTCCCTGCTGTCTGTTTCCTATATTTATCGATGGTATGCCATAAATACTAGCTTCTCTAATCCCAGCACTTGAATTTCCAATTATAAACTGTGCATGTTTAAGTAATGTTAAGAAATATTCAAATCGCATGGAAGGGTAGACTTTAATATTATCAATCTCTTTAAATCTATTATATTCTTTAATAATAATATGGTTGCCTTCATCATTATTTGGATAAATTACAATAAAATTCTGATTTGATTCAATCAGTGAATCTACCAGGTTGTTAACGTGGCAAGATAATTTATCTAATTCTGTTGTTACTGGATGATACATTACGATAGCATATGCCCCAAAATTAATATCATATCTATCTTTAACCATTGCCAATGACGGTAAATCATCAGAAAGCATTATGTCAATATCAGGTGAACCAATAATATGTATAGTTTCTTCTTTTTCACCTAACTGTAATATTCTTCTTCTCGCTTCTTCATTACTTACTAAGTGAATATGAGAGAATTTGGTTATCGCATGCCGAATTGATTCATCGATAGTTCCTGAGACTTCTCCACCTTCAATGTGTGCAACACGAATATTATTAAAGGCTCCGACTATAGCTCCAGCTAATGCTTCTAGTCTATCACCATGTATGATAATTAGATCAGGTTTATTTTCTTGTACGTAGTTACTAATTCCGGAAATCGTATTGCTTAGTGTAATATCCATGTGTGATCTATCGTTCTGGTTAATGTACAGGTACATATTCTTAAATCCGTCTTTTTCTATTTCCTTCCATGTTGAACCATATTTCTCTAACATATGCATACCAGTAACAAACACGTATAATTCAAAGGAATCACTTTTTTCAACTTCATTCATTAAAGATTTAATTTTCCCGTAGTCTGCTCGAGTACCTGTAATGAAAAGTATTTTCTTTTTTTTACTCATTTCCATCAGTTTATATCACTCCATGACAAGTGCTCATCTATATCTATATCTCGATTAACGGTTTTCCCAAGGATATCTTTGTAATGTTCCGCTTTTATATCTCCTGTACCTGGTCTTTTAACCCAAATATTGTCTTTTGTGAGCGTATTACCAGATTTTAGTTCTTTGGTAGTAACAACTGTTGCAAAGGCAAAATCAATTGTTACTTTTTCTTCATCTGCAGATTTTTTGTCTCCTCCCCGCATTTTAAATATTTGTGAAGTTCCTTCTATCAATTCGCCTAGTTGATTTGGATCCATGGAACAAACAATATCAGGTCCTTTTCTAGACATACGATCTGTAAAGTGTCTTTCTAAAATAGAGGCACCTAATGCGCTAGCTGCTAAACAAGCATTATTATTAGTAGTATGATCGGAAAGTCCGATAATAGCATTAGGGAATTCCTTTTCCAATTGCTCCATACCTCCAAGTCTTACAAGTTCAGGAGGAGTTGGATATAAGTTTGTGCAATGCAATAGAGCGTATGGTATATTGTTTCTTTCTAGAATAGATACGGTTTTCTTTATACTGTCAATATTATTCATTCCTGTAGAAACAATCATGGGTTTGCCAAAGGAACAAATGTGCTCAATTAATGGATAATTATTACATTCTCCTGATCCAATTTTGTAAGCTTGAACATCCATTGCTTCTAATCGATTAGCTGCGGCTCGTGAAAATGGAGTACTGAGGAAGATCATTCCTTTACTTTCAACATAGCTCTTTAGCTCACGTTCATCTGCTTCATTTAAGGCACATCGCTCCATCACCTCATAAATGGAAACGTCTGTATTTCCTGGTATGACGTTTTTAGCTTCTTTACTCATTTCATCAGTAACCACGTGCGTTTGATGTTTAATTATTTCGGCACCCACATTATAAGCAGCATCTACCATTTTTTTTGCAATATCTATATTCCCTTCATGATTAATACCAATTTCTGCAATAACTATAGGTTTGAAATCTTTACCAATTTTACGATTTCCTATTTTTAAGTAAGGGTGAGTCATGGTTATACCTCCGTATAGGTCGTTGTTACATTCCCTTATATTAGGGGGAATGTTTAATCATGTATTTCTTTTTATATCGACAAATTACTACATATTTAAAATGTAGTTAAGAAATAAAATAATCCCAGTCCATATAAATTCATTACAACTGATCGATTTATCACTTTTAGACAATAGGTTTTTAACTAGCAAACGGTTATAGGGTCGGTTTCTTGATCTAATAAGTAAAACCAATTTTATTAATTCTTGTATTCAAAAAAGGGCTGCTTTTAAGGCAGCCCCTTCGGAAGTCAATCCATTAACTATAAGGATATTGTCGTGCTTTATGTTGTATACTAATCCATTTAAATGTTGTGAAGGCATCTAAGCTCCACTCTCCATTTAATCGGCCAAGTCCAGAATTTTTCACACCACCGAAGGCAACATTTGGTTCGTCGTTAATCGTACCATCATTAATATGGATCATACCAGTATCCATTTGCTTTGCGAGCTCTGCTCCTCGTTCCACATCTCTTGTGTGAATGGCTCCACTTAATCCATAATCACTTTTATTGGCATAAGCAATAACCTCTTCATCACTGGAAACTTTCATTATCGATATGACTGGAGCAAATAGCTCCTCATTTGCTAATGTCATGTCTGGTGTAACATCTGTAAATACTACTGGTTCCACAACATTTCCTTTAACTCCTCCGTGGACAATCGGCGTTGCACCTTCCTCAATTCCTTTTTCAATCAAATTCACGGTATTTTTCACTTGTTGCTCATTGATAAGTGGTCCAATAATTGTAGTTGGATCACTTGGGTCGCCGCAAGTTAATGTTGATACTTTTGCTTGATATTTTTCTACAAATTCGTCATACACGTCTTCATGAACAATTAAGCGATTTGCAGACATACAAATTTGTCCTTGATGGGTGAAACGACTAAAAACTGCAGCACTTACTGCTAAATCCATATCAGCGTCGTCAAGAACAACAAGAGCACTGTTACCACCTAACTCTAAATGAGCTTCCTTTAAGTTTTTTCCAGCCACTGCACCGATATGTTTTCCAACTTTTGTAGATCCAGTAAAAGAAATAGCTCGTGGAATTGGATGTTCCACAAAATAATCGCCAATTTCAGCAATTTCCGTAGTAATGACATTTAATAATCCCTTTGGTAATCCAGCGTCTTCAAAAATTTTGGCAATCATTGTTCCACCAGTAATCGCTGTATGCTCATGTGGTTTCAATACGACGCCATTACCAGATGCTAATGCTGTAGCTACTGATTTCATGGAGAGAAAGAATGGAAAATTAAATGGACTAATTACACCAACTACTCCAACAGGTACACGATACACTCTATTTTCCTTATGATCAATTGGTGAAGTTAATATTTTTCCATCCATACGAAATGGAAAAGTGGAAGCCTCTTTTATTATATTTGTTACGAGCCCGATTTCGAATTCAGCCTTTAGTCGGGTTCCACCAATTTCTTCAATAATAATGGATACAATCGATTCATGGTTACTTTCAATGAAATGTACAGCCTTTTCAAACACTTCTCGCTGCGTAGTTGGATTAGTATTTGCCCACTGTTTTTGTACGGAGGCTGAAGCTTGATAAGCCTGATTCAAATCATCTGTAGTTGCAGCTTTGTAAGTAGCAATAATTTCTCCGTTATATGGATTTTTATTCTCCATTATTGTGGTTGATGAACCTTCACGCCATGTTCCGTTAATGTATTGACTGTTTAATTTTTTGAAATCCATTTGTATCACTCCTTGTTTAATTTTTTAGTTGAATGTTCTCTTTCGCTAATTGTGCCAATGTGTGTATGTTCCCATTTATTTCCTGCATTGTGGCAGTTAGCTCTTCGATCGCTGCCGATTGACTGTCTGATTCTAAGTTGGCATCCTGAATATAGGTATCGAGATTAGATATTACTTCCTTAATATTATCCGTAATGGTGTGTATTTCTGTTACCTGGTCTTTTGAATTAGCTGCCATATTTCTAATTTCATCTGCTACAACAGAAAATCCTCTTCCGTGTTCCCCAGCTCTCGCTGATTCAATTGCTGCATTAAGCCCTAATAAATTACTTTGATCGGCTATCCCCTTGACAACATTTGATACTTTTTCAATGGTATCAACGCGATTTGTGACTTCTGTAGCTTTTTCTGAAATAAAGGACATGTTACTGGCAAGCCCGGTAATGGACTCAGCCATATCTTGAATCGTATTAGTCACATCATCAAACACGGCAGATAAATTTGTTGCAACTTCCGATAGCTGATTTGCTTTTTCAACACTTAGGCCTACTCCTACACCACCAATAACATTTCCTTCTTCGTCGTGTAGAGGAATAGCTCGAGCAATTAGGTTTACGCCGAATAGTTCTGCAGGGACAATGGCTGCTTGATTTTTATTCTCTAAAATAGCATTTGTAACAATATCCCCTTCTACTAAAGGGTCACCAGGATTTACATTAAGCGAGAATGTTTCCGCTGGAAAGTTGATCACTAACTTTTCTGTATCATAAATTCCAATTGTTATATCATCATTTATTAAGCTTTGTAAAAATGGTCCAACGGTGACAAAAGATTGTAATAATGGATGAATATTTGTTTCTGCTAATTTTTCAGCATTGGCAAAGGTCATATTTTTCACTCCTGTCTTTATTTCAATTTGTTGTTAATAATTGTACGTCATTATTATCGGTAAAAATGCCTAGAATTAAAGAGACATAAGAAATTATTAACAGTTTTTACACATATGCAATAGATATATAGACTTATAAAAAAGCACATATTTCCAATTTTATCTTTATCATTTTAAAAATCCTGCCGATAACAATGGTATACAAAAATGAACATGACATGGTTGATAAGGGCAAACTTTTCGAAAGGGGAGGACGCAAAGCCTAGGGTCTAAGGATTCTATCTATGATCGCCTGGTTGCCAAGTATTTTCTTTTATTTGTTTCTTCTTATATAGAAGTGACACTTTTCCTACATCAGCTAGGTGAGGTGTTCACAACTATAAATAAAAGAGGTTTTTTGGCTATTCGTTATCAGGATAGCTTTTTTGATGGAAAGTTATGTAATTTGAACAGGAGGATTAAATGTGGACAAAACATCTATTATAGGAATCTTTTTAGGAATTATTGCAGTTGGCGTAGGAATGGTATTAAAAGGAGTTGATCTGGTTGCACTCGTTAATCCAGCGGCTATATTAATTATTTTTATAGGTACTGCTGCATCTGTTTGTATTGCTTTTCCAATGAGTACACTTAAAAAGATTCCAGCTTTAGTGAAAATTATTTTTTCGGATAAACAACAATATAATCATAGAGAAGTAGTTGAGATGTTTACACAATTAGCTGATCAAACGAGAAAAGAAGGTCTATTGTCATTAGAAAAGCAGCTAAAGGAAATTGATGATCCTTTTTTACAGTCTGGCTTACAGTTCGTAGTAGATGGACAGTCTCCTGAGTTTATTCGAGAAGTTATGCTAGAGAAAATTAATGCTATGGAAGACAGACATCAGGAGGGAGTTGCTGTTTTCTCTCAAGCAGGTACATATGCGCCGACCTTAGGTGTGTTAGGGGCAGTAATTGGGTTGATAGCTGCATTAGGTGATATGCAGAATATGGATGTGCTTGGACATGCTATATCCGCTGCGTTTATTGCCACTTTGTTAGGTATTTTTTCAGGATATGTACTTTGGCATCCTTTTGCAAATAAGCTTAGAGAAAAATCGAAAAAAGAAGTGCAAATAAAGGAGATCATGCTGGAAGGAATGTTATCTATTACAGTTGGTAATTCTGCAATGGTTGTACAAGATAAACTAGGCTCGTATTTGTCAACGAAGGAATTTGCTTCCTTAAAAAAGGATGAGACAGATGCGTAGAAATAGACAGCGAAAACAACATCATATTGATGAATCATGGTTACTTCCCTATTCCGATTTATTAACATTATTGCTTGCTCTATTCATCGTATTATTTGCAATGAGTGAGGTTGATACACAAAAATACAAAGAATTATCACGTGTGTTTCAAAATGAGTTTTCTGGAGGACAAGGTATCTTAGAGGAGAGTAATCATTCTATTGAACTCCCAAATAAAGTTGATGAGGACAACAAAGAAGAAGAGAAACAATTAACACCAAATGAACAGGAACTAAAGGATTTACAAGAAGTACAGAATCAAATGAATAAATATATTGCTGAAAAAGGGCTCCATGATAAATTAGACACAAAACTGACAGATGAAGGATTGTTAATATCTATATTAAACGATATATCATTTGATTCTGGGAGTGCTGAGGTTTCGACGAATGGTAAGCAAATTGCGGAGGAAGTATCAGAGTTTCTTTATACGGACCCGCCCCATCAAGTGGTAGTTAGTGGTCATACGGATGATCGCCCAATTAATTATGCCGAATTTACTTCAAACTGGGAATTAAGTGTGACTCGAGCTGTCAATTTCATGCATTTATTATTAAAAAATGAAAAACTAGATCCAACTAAATTTAGCGCTAAAGGGTATGGACCGCATCAACCAGCTGTACCTAATTCAAGCGAGAAAAATCGCGCGAAAAATAGACGAGTTGAAGTTCTTATATTACCGAATTATGAAATTGATACACAGAACATTGATCGGAATAAAAACAACTAGTTTTGTAAATCAGGAGGAACAGAATTGAAAAAAGTATTGACATTTAAGAGCATAAAAATGAAGTTGTTCGTTGCGTTTTCTGTCATCATCATATTGGTACTATTGCTAGGCATTACAAATTTTATTGGTATGAAACAGAGCAATGCAAACACAAAAGAGATAATAAAAGAAGAAATGCAGCTATTAGTGGCAGATGAACAGCTGGCTATAAATATGGCTGAACGGACAAGTCAAATCCGCGGATATTTGTTATATGGTGAAGATAAATACAAACAGAACTTTAAGGATACAGTGGAAGAAACAATCAAGCTTGAGAATTTTGTGTTGGATCACGCAGATTCAAAGCAAGTAAAATCTTTAATGGATAAAAAAATTGAGTGGGGCCATCTAACGGATAAAGTTTTTAAGGAGTATGATAGTGGAGACAAAGAAAAAGCAATGCTCATTATGACGAGCCAGGTGCAGCCACTTGCAAATGATTTGATAAGTGGATTTAAGGATTTAGCAGCAGATAAAGAAAGAACTATCAATAGCATGGGAGAGTCGATGATTGAAACAGGCAATTCCTTACTTATAATTGGTATAGTGGTTACTGCAGTAGTCATTATACTAGGAGCCTTGATTGCATTAATTACATCAAATTCAATTACGAGGCCATTGCAATTAGTTAAGCAGCGAATGAATATTATTGCCGAAGGAAAGCTTAACCATGAACCGTTGGTGGTTAAAACAAAAGATGAAATTGGGCAACTGACCAATGCAGCTAATACCATGAATGCTAATTTAAAGGAACTCCTATCTAAAGTGAAACAAGTTTCTTCAAAAGTAAATGACCAAAGTGAAGCATTAACACAGGCGGCTAATGAAGTTCAACAAGGTACAGAGCAAGTTGCTGTAACTATGCAGGAATTAGCATCAGGTTCGGAAGGACAAGCTAGTCATGCAGGAAACTTGGCAAGTATGATGCATGATTTTGATCGAAGTATTCAGGAAGTAAATACGAGTAGCGAAATGATTCAGAATGCTTCTATTGAAATATTAGATCAAACGGAAGCTGGACAGGTTACTATGGTATCTACAAAGGACCAAGTTAGGAAAGTTGATCAAATTGTGAAGGATGCTGTCCAGCGAGTAGAAGGATTGGATACTAAGTCGCAGCAAATATCTAATTTAGTAACAGTAATTAGTGACATAGCAGAGCAAACAAATCTACTTGCATTGAATGCAGCAATTGAAGCAGCAAGAGCAGGTGAACATGGCCAAGGTTTTTCTGTCGTAGCGGACGAAGTTCGAAAGCTTGCAGAACAGGTTTCCTCGTCGTTAGATGAAATAACAAATGCCGTGGGAGATATTCAATCAGAGTCACAATTTGTAGTAACTACCCTACAAACAAGTTATCGAGAAGTAGAAGAGGGAACAGGTCAAATGGAGTCGACCGAAGAAACATTTAATACGATCTATACCTCTGTTAAACATATGACCGAACAAATTAGAGCAGTGAAAAATCACTTAGTAGGAATTGCTGAAAGTAGTAAAGAAATGAATGGTTCAGTAAGTGAAATTGCAGCTATTTCACAGGAATCAGCAGCTGGTGTGGAGCAAACTTCTGCTTCGACTCAACAAACCAGTAGTTCAATGGAAGAAGTTGCCGCTAACGCTGACCAACTAGCGGATTTAGCTGATGAATTAAATATGTTAATTAAACGATTTAATTTGTAGTATTATACAGGTTAAAGAAAGTAATACATGGAATGATCTTGTTGTATATAAATAAAGAGATACTACCCCAGATTGGAGTAACAGCAAGCTCTAAACAAGCGGAATAAATAGAAAAACATGGTAATATATCATGTTTTTTTATTATGTAAAGCTAAGAGATCAAGGGTTCGACAAATAATGCCAAAAAAAGTCACAGAAAAGTCTTTGACCAAATAGGAGGATTGCGTTATAATTAAAAATCGTTATTAGCTAAAGATATAACTAAACAAATTAAAAATTGAGATTTAAAATTAGAGGTGAAAAAAGTGAAGAAATTAGTATCAACAAAAATGGGGTTCTTCGCGGTTGCACTGGTTTTATTTTGGATAAAAACGTATACGATATATAAATTTGAATTCAATCTAGGTGTAAGTGGGGCAATGCAGGAATTTCTATTATTCTTTAATCCTCTCAGTTCTGGATTAATTTTTCTCGGACTAGCCTTATTTGCAAAAGGTAGAAGAGCAGGAATATGGATTATCGTAATAGACGCAATTCTTTCATTTATCTTATATGCAAACGTCGTGTTCTATCGCTTCAATAGTGATTTCATTACCATTCCTACGTTAATGCAGACAGATAACTTTGGAAGTATTGGTGGAAGTATTGCTGATTTAGCTCAAATGCATGATTTGCTGTATGCAGTCGATATTATTTTACTAATCGTATTGTATACCACTATACGTAAAGGTTGGTCAGTAAGTCGTATACAACTCCGTAAGCCATTTATGGTATTAGCTGCAGGTGTATTAGCTTTTACTATTAATCTAGGATTAGCAGAAGCTGACCGTCCACAGTTATTAGAAAGAACATTTGATAGAAACTATTTAGTGAAATATTTGGGAGCATTTAACTTTACCATTTATGATGCTATTCAAAGTGCTAAAACGTCAACTAGACGTGTACTAGCAGATAGTAGTGACATCGTAAAAGTAGAGAACTACACGAAATCGAAGTATGCAGAACCGAATGAAGCGTATTTTGGTAAGGGTGAAGGAAAGAATATTATTAAAATTCATTTAGAGTCTTTTCAATCATTCTTAATTGATTATAAGCTACATGGAGAAGAAGTTACGCCATTTTTGAATTCTCTCGTTCATGATCAGGAAAAAGGCTTCACATATTTTGATAACTTCTTCCATCAAACAGAGCAAGGTAAAACAGCTGATGCAGAATTAATTACAGATACTTCATTATATGGGTTACCACAAGGAGCAGCCTTTGTTACTAAAGGTAGTAACACTTTTCAAGGGCTACCAGCTATACTAGGACAACAACAAGGTTATACAAGTTCTGTATTTCATGGAGATGGTAAATCATTTTGGAATCGTGATGAAGTATATAAACACTTAGGTATTGATGAGTTTTATCATGAAGCGTATTTTGATATGAGTAAAGAAAATGTTATTAATTATGGCTTAAAGGATAAACCATTCTTCGAAGAATCAATGCAATACCTTGAAGAAATGGATCAACCATTTTATGCCCATATGATGACTCTAACTCATCATCATCCGTATCTCATTGATGAAGAAGAGGCAAGTATTGAGCCAGCTGAAACAGGAGATGGTTCTGTTGACAGATACTTCCAAACAGCTCGCTATTTGGATGAATCGTTAGAACAATTCTTTAATGATTTGAAAGAAGCAGGTTTATATGAGGACTCAATTATTATGATCTATGGAGACCACTATGGAATATCTGATAACCATAACAGGGCAATGGCCGAGATTACTGGAGAAGAAATTACTCCATTGAAAAATGCTGATTTACAGCGTGTGCCCTTCATGATTAAGGTGCCAGGAGTAGAAGGGCAAGGTATTAATCATGAATATAGTGGCCAAATCGATATTATGCCAACGCTACTGCATATTTTAGGAATTGATGCCAGAGATTACATTCAATTTGGTACAGACATGTTTTCAGAGGATCATAAAGATTTCGTCCCATTTCGTAATGGTAACTTTATGACAGAAAAATATAGTTATGTTGATGGGAAATACTACGATAATGCAACAAAAGAGGTTATTGAAGAGCCTACTCCAGAAATGAAAGAAATGCATGAGACAGTTATGAAGGAGCTAGAGCTTTCCGATGAAGTGTTGTATGGTGACCTATTACGTTTCTATACACCAAATGAAGATTGGCAACCTGTAGATGAAAATGAGTATTTCTACGGTGGACCAGATGATGAAAATGGAAAGGTAGAAGAATAAAGAAAAAACTGGGAGACTATACTAAGCCTCCCAGTTTTTTGTTTAGGTTATAATTTTCTAAATCAAGAGTAGGACAACTATATGGTGTATATGCTCATTTTTTACAGTAGCTATGAAAGAACTTAATTTGACCTGATAATTATCTGAAAAATTAACAAATAACCATTTTAACATAGAATCCTACCAAATGCATTACATCGTCTGTTAAAAGTTACATACAATAAATTATACAAGCATTAGATGCTTGGTGTATATCATATAGCAAGGAAACCTAAATTAAATGCAAACAAATGTTCTGTTTCGAGGTATTTATTTTATAATGTATGATATACTAATTAACAGATAACGTTCTTTTAGGACAATCGGCTAGCCCTATTTTTTTCTGAGGGGGTGAGCCAATTGAACATTTATGAAGTGTTTATGGTGATGTTTTCGTTTGGCACCTTTTTGGTAGCTTTCTTGACTCTGATCATACGGATCATCAATAAAAAATAGACCTCCCTTTAGCCTTACATGCATGGAGAGGCCTATTTGCGGAAAGCCGATCCCTAGGGGAACTGCTTATCTTTGACCACAGTTGCAGCTGTGGTCTTTTTAGTATATGCATAATTCTACCTATAGTATACCATAAAACAAGCATATACACAGAATTTAAACAGGAGCAAGAATGGATGAACACCTAGTGATTATGATAGTTGTATAACTTATAACATGTTTATGAAAAAAGTTCATAATTTTGTCACAAATAAACATAATTTGCAGACTTCGTCAAAATGCTTAGATGAAATCATGATTTTCATTGATTTTATGACAACAATTGATTGAATTCGACGAAATAAAACGCTTGTCACTAGTAATATACCCTTAAATTCGACATTAATGTCAAAATTTAAAATGCTTGACTACTATGAGATAATGAGTATATAGTCTTAGATATTTAGAATTATTAATGGATAGGAGGTTTATTTTAGAATTAAATAAATTGTAATACCTCTACTATGTACAACCTGTTCTTACAAAAAAGGGGGAATGAATAAGGAGGATTATATGAACAAGTCTAGATATATGCTTTCTGAACATCAAGCAGAGAAAAATTTACTTCCAAAAAATCATATAGCAAGTTGTTTTTCTCCCTATCATAAAAAACAATTAATATTTTCATCAAATGAATTCAATTACTTGTGTTGCTGTAAATATATGGAGAGAGTTCAGTCTAAAATGGTTGTATGTCAGCTTGAATGGATAAGTACATATGTTTTAACTAATTGATTCATGAAGACAAAGGAAATAAAGGTATAGCCGAACTATAATCTAAGGATACAAATATCCGGAGCGTAGTCCGGTTTTTTATTGGACATTAGAAATGGCTGGGTTATACGAGGATAGCACGAGTCTGATGATCCACTTGTCTAAGCAAATTTTGGTTGTATGTTAGTAGATGCCGGTCTCTGTCATATTTCAGATTTTGATGAAGCATCATATTAGTATTCGGCATTATTTCAACGTGAATTATTTCATATACTATCTGGCAGTAAAAGCCCCACTGATTGAAGTTCTCTTTATTTATATTCATTCCCTTTTAACATAGAACAAACGATAATTGTAGAGACCTGTAGGTTTTTAATTTTGAGAATGAATATCTCCTGCTTATAGTGTTTGTAGAGATATGCTATATTAAGGAAAGGATATATTTATGAAGGGAGCACCTCTAGTTGGAAATGCATCAATCGAAAGAACAAACAACGAATGTATATCGATTTCTTCTCGTATTTGGAATTATTATTGTAGCATTTAATTTACGCCCGTCTATTACATCTGTTGGTCCAATTATTGGCACAATAAGGGATAGCTTGGGACTTTCAAATGGGAGTGCAGGACTATTAACCAGTTTGCCGTTAATTGCTTTTGCTGTTATGTCTCCAATTGTTCCAAAGTTAGGAAATCGTTTAACGAATGAACGAGTCATGTTACTTGGTTTAATTCTACTTTTTATAGGTATCAGTATTCGTTCCTTATCAACAGTTTTTTTGCTTTTCAGTGGAACATTGCTCATTGGTATAGGAATAGCGATATGTAATGTTCTTCTTCCTGGTGTCATTAAGGAAAAGTATCCTGCAAGGGTCGCTGTTATGACAAGTATCTATTCCACTGCAATGGGAATATTTGCTGCTACAGCCTCAGGGCTAAGTGTACCAATTGCTCAAGGACTTGGATTAGGCTGGCAAGTGGCCTTGTTCGTTTGGGCAACTCCAGCTTTAATAGGAATTGGTGTATGGGTTTATCTTGTTCGCAGGAATCCTACAAAACAGCAGGTATATCATTTTGAATCTGCTGCAGATAACCGTATCTGGAAGTCTTCTTTAGCGTGGCAAGTAGCAGCATTTATGGGATTTCAATCTTTTTTGTTCTATGTGACGATTTCATGGATGCCCGAAATACTTCATGATTATGGCATTAGTATAGCTGCTGCAGGATGGATGTTATCTTTTTTACAGTTTATAGGGTTACCGGCTAGTTTTCTCGTTCCTGTATTAGCTGGTAAATTTAAATCACAACGTGGCTTAGTCTTGGCAATGGGATTTTGTTCAGTAAGCGGGTATACAGGCTTATTACTAGGTGAATCTATTGTCGTCATGGTTATTAGTACAATCTTAATTGGTTTTGCTCTTAGTGGAACATTTGCGTTAGCATTAACTCTACTTAGTATGCGAGCACGAACCGGAAAACAGGCAGCGGAGTTATCAGGCATGGCACAATCGTGTGGGTATGTTTTAGCAGCTTTTGGTCCAATTGTTATTGGCTATTTGTATGATGTTACCCATTCATGGAATATTCCGCTAGTAACGTTGATTAGTGTAGCACTCATTGTAGTATTATTTGGCATGGGAGCAGGTCGGGATAAATATGTGTTTGATGAATAATGTAGGTTGTGACATCCGTGCTGAAGGCTTATAGCATTTGCGATTTTTATTTCTGGAAGGTAACGATACGCTTAGCGTTCACTTCTTTTATTTTGCTAGTATGTACGCCGTCAAATTTATACTACTGATATTTGTTACCGCGTTTGATGTCGGTGTATCAGTTGCAAGTTTGTCCTTGTCGTTTGTAATTATTGGATCAATTATCGGATTATTCGTTATTGGATTTTATCTGACCCCATCTTTCGTATGCTCTGTTTAATTAGGTCTATTATTCCTTTTCTGATATGCGATCATTAGAGTATTAGGCTCATTAATTACTTGTTGGCTTGCTTGTCTCTTTGGTTAAAAGCGAGTTCGTAGTTTACGCATTATTATTCTTTGCACTTGTATGATAATGACATTAAGTAACTACCTCATCTTATGATAATAGGACTCTGTATTACTTGTTATGGTTGTTTACAGCACATTCTTTAACGGCAACAGCAGTTAGTGAGGAAGCTACTCATCATAAAGGGAGTGCGTCAAGCTTATATTTTTAGTATCTTATTATATCGAAGGATCACTAGGCAGTACCACTGTGCTTGCTCCATATGGGAGAATATGGATGGCTTTAATTACTTTTATAGGTATATTACGAGTTATATATGTATTCACTGTCAAGACCTTCAGTACTTTATCTCACATATAACTGGCAATAAAACCCCCACTGATGAAGGTTTCACTTTATTATTAGAAATAGATAAAAGAGAGGAGATTTGCTGTGATTAGATATCTACTTATGGAAGCAGTCGGATGGGTATTCACTGCAGTAGGTGCCTATTTTATATATGAAGATACTTCAAATATAATCGCCTATAGCATTTTATTTATAGGGATTATGCTTATCGTTTTTAACTTTCCGAAAGGTCTTAGGAAAAGAGATAAAAAAATTGAGGACAAGTGAATCGATTATATCTGTGCTTTTCTCTTTTTATCTCACATATAATTGGCAGTAATTCCCATCTTAGGCCATAGCGATAAGCGAGGGATCGACTTCTAGTAATGTCCGATTGCTTCCAAGGCCTTTAGGTCATATCCTTGTGGTACTAACAATCCGTGGGTGATAACAAAACTTCCACGGATTGAAGTTTCATTTTATTTCATGAAATCTGGTAGTTCGGTAAGATGAATTACCCAAACTAAAGGGAGTAAAAAGTAAACACTTATTGTAACTAGAACGATACCAATAAGGTTTAATACGATTCCTGCTTTGGCCATATCTGGAATACGTAAATAGCCTGCTCCAAATACAACAGCATTAGGTGGTGTTGCAACAGGAAGCATAAAGGCACAAGATGACGCTACTCCTGCAGCGATCATGACAACATAAGGATGGACGCCAAGTGCAATTGCAAGTGCAGCCATAATTGGATACATCATATTGGCAGTTGCTGTATTCGAAGTGATTTCTGTTAAAAAAATGACTAATGCAGTAATAACAAGTAGGACAATAAAAATATGAATTCCTTGTAATGTGATTAACTGTGTACCAATCCATTCCGAAAGCCCAGATTGTGTAAAGCCTGCTGCAATAGCCAAGCCTCCTCCAAACAACAGCAAAATTCCCCAAGGTAATTTGATAGCTGTATTCCAATCCAATAAGAAATCACCTTGTTTATTTTTAGAAGGAATGATGAATAGAATGATTGCTGCAGCCACTGCAATAATGGCATCATTTATATTTTGGTTTAATTCTGCTAACACAAAGCTACGTGTGATCCACGCAAGGGCAGTAAAAACAAATATAGTAAATACAGCTTTTTCTTCTGATGAGGCGTTTCCAAGCTTTTGCTTTTCTTTTGTAATAACAGATTTACCTCCTGGAAGTTCCTTCAGCTTAAGTGGAAATGCTATTCTGACTAGATAAAACCAAATGATAAAGATAAATCCCCAAGCGATTGGAACACCAAATAGCATCCAAGTAGAAAAGGATAGTTGAATGTCATACATCTCATTAATAACTCCTGCAAGTGCAGCATTCGGTGGCGTACCAATTAACGTTGCAACCCCGCCAATGGAGGCAGAATAAGCGATGCTAAGCATCAATGCTTTTCCAAATGCAAAATTGTCTTTTAATGTATCGATAGACGGATCTTCTTTTAAAGCATCTGACACTTTATAGATAATAGCCAATCCAATTGGAACCATCATCATTGCTGTAGCAGTATTAGATATCCACATAGAGAGGAATCCGGTGGATACCATAAACCCTAATACGATTCGGTTTGTATTCGTACCAATCAAGGAAATGATTGTTAATGCAATTCGTCTATGCAGATTCCATTTTTCCATAGCCAATGCTATCATAAAACCTCCCATAAATAGAAAAATAGTATCGCTGCCATATGAAGATGTAGTAGTCCCGATATCTAACCCGCCTGTCATCGGGAATAGTAATAGTATAATTGGGAGTAGTGACGTTACAGGGATAGGTATTGCCTCTGTCATCCACCAGACAGCAATCCAAACGGTACTTGCAAGTATCGCTATTCCTTCCCAAGCCAATCCTTTAGGAGAAAAAAATAGCAACATTACTATAAATAATAAAGGGCCAAGTATTAAACCAGCTTTTTGTGCTGGTCTATTGTATCGATGTTTCCCATTATTATTACTACTAGAATAATCAGTTGAATTAGTTGTCTTTTCGCTGTTAACTTAGATGGGTGAGGCTTTACAAAGAGAAAGAAGGCTTCCTTTAATTCATCATGTTTTTTCCACATCCAGTCCCATGTAGTTGAAATCATTTAATAACCTCCTTATATATAATTGCTAGTAAAACAGAGTATTAGATTTCTCGTTTTAGGTTGTTGGTAAGGGACATAATTCACTAAGAGATAGAATTAGATTATATATATTAACAGATAAATGGAAGCTTGATATTCTTATTATATGGATGGAATTAATTGGATTCAAGCAATAATGATTACGCTTTCATTAAAAATCAAGGTAATGAACCACTTTAAAATATGCTATCATTTAAATAACTGAATTTTCGGAGGAATGGTTAATGGAATATAGTTTCAAGGCAGTTGGTGATAACGCTTTAAAGTTATTACTAGGTGGAGAGGTTTCAGAGCGAATGAATAAAACTATACGATCTATATGTAAGAAGCTATCAGTTGCCTCTATATTAGGGGTAGTGGAATGGGTTCCTGCTTATAATTCAATTACAATTTATTATCAGCCCATATGTATTTCATTTCAACGATTAAAGCAAAAAGTAAACCAGTTGATTAATGAGCCGATCGAACATGATGATGTAACAGTTCGTATATTTCATGTGCCTGTTGTATATGGAGACAAATATGGTCCGGATTTGCAAAGAGTCGCTAATTTTAATCACCTATCTATAGAAAAAGTAAAGTTCTATCACCAACAACCTGAATATTTAATTTATATGCTTGGGTTCTTACCAGGATTTCCTTATTTAGGTGGTTTACATGATCAACTTGTCACGCCACGATTGGATATACCAAGACCATATGTTGAGGCTGGATCTGTTGGTATTGCATCAAGACAAACAGGGATTTATCCGGTACAGTCCCCTGGGGGATGGAACATTATAGGGAAAACACCGGTTAAGCTGTTTCATCCTGATTTCCAACAAAATGCTTTTCTATTTGAGGCAGGAGATAGAATTAAATTTTTTTCTATATCGCATCAAGAATATGATGACATTGTGGAGAAGATGAAGCAAGGTAGCTATGAGGTTTTCAGTAAGGAGGTACGTAGATAATGCTCACTATTGATGTAAATTGTGATATGGGTGAAAGCTTTGGAGCATATACAGTTGGTGTTGATAAGGAAATAATAACATTTATTAGTTCAGCAAATATAGCTTGTGGAATGCATGCAGGTGATCCATTTGTCATGAATAAAACGGTTAGATTAGCTAAACAATTTGATATTGCTATTGGGGCACACCCTGGTTTTCCAGATCTTGCTGGGTTTGGACGTCGAATGATGGAATTTTCCAGCAAGGAGATTTATCAGATAGTTATCTATCAACTTGGTAGCCTTAGCGCATTTTGCAAGATTCATGAAGTGAAGCTAAACCATGTAAAACCGCATGGTGCATTATATAACTTGGCAGCACGTGACAGATTAATTGCTTCTACAATAGCCCAAGCTGTGTATCAGTTTGACTCAAACCTTGTGCTTATTGGTTTGGCAAATAGTGAACTAATTAAAGCGGGAAAAGAGGTTGGGTTAAGGGTTGCGTCTGAAGTGTTTGCTGATCGAACATACCAATCAGATGGAAGCTTAACACCTAGAACAGAAACTAATGCGATTATTGAGAATGTGGATGAGGCCATTCAGCAGGTTAAGAGAATAGTTTTAGAGAATAACGTAGAGGCAACAGATGGATCTTTAATTAAGATTGATGCAGATACTGTTTGTATCCATGGTGACGGGAGCTATGCCCTCACTTTTGCTAAAGCTCTTCATCAGATGTTGAAGAATATTGGGGTATCCATAGCACATTTATGACGAAAAGAATATTTTGGGAGTGTTTCTGTTGATTTGTAGTGAAATAGTATTTAAGGTGCATAAGCCTGGCATTTTTACATCTTTTCAGGATCTAGGAAGAATTGGATATCAGCAATTCGGTGTTCCTGTATCTGGAGCAATGGATCAATACGCCTGTCAATTAGCCAATATTCTTGTCGGAAATTTAAGGAATAAAGCTTGCTTAGAAGTGACTTTAATAGGTCCAACTTTGGAAGCCTGTACAGAATTAACCATTGCTATAACAGGTGCAGATTTACAAGCAAAAATTAACGGTGAAGAAGCACCTCTGTATTGTGCTGTTCCTATGCATAAAGGAGATATTCTGTCATTTGGAGCATCTAGGAACGGTGTTCGCGCTTATATTGCTATGGCTGGTGAATTCGATTGTCCATCCTATTTTGGTAGTAAGTCGGTTGATGTACAAAACGGCTTTGGACAAACATTAGAGCATATGAGCGTAATCAAAGGAATTCCCTTATATGTGAAACGGAAAATTAAATTGGCAAATTCACTAATACCAACATACTCTAGTGTGGTTAGTGTTGCAGTTATTGAAGGACCACATATGAATCATTTTACTGAGGAATCAAGAGCGATATTTTTTAAACAATTACATATCGTAGAACCAAATTCAAATCGAATGGGCTATCGTTTACATTCGCAAATGATTCCTACAAGTAAAGAAATAAATAGTTGGACAGATGCTGTTCCATTTGGTGGTATACAGGTTCCTCCGAATGGTCAGCCAATTATTCTAATGGCAGATAGGCAAACAACAGGTGGATATCCACGTATTGGAACGGTAATCAGTAATGATATTCCTAAGATCGCCCAGCTTGTTCCCAAGGGAAAAATAGGTTTTTATCCGGTTTCTGTTGAAGAAGCACAAAAGCGAATCAAAAGAAAAGAAAGAGAGTTATATCAATTGCAAACCTTTCGTCAATTTATGTAATGAAACTTACTGGCATTGTAAAAAGTTAATAGAATAGAAATTCTAATAACGAGTGTGAATACGTTAAACGCTATAATAGAATAATAAAGTAAAACTTCAATCAGTGAAAGTTTTGTTTATCTCCCACTTACCAATAGTGATTTCACTTTATTGCTTGAAGTAGGGGTAATACTGCCGGTTATGCATAGGAATAGTTTCTGGTAACTGAATATATAATAAGGCTGTATAATGTGTATAGACCATGCCGCGAGGCCCAGCTAGTCATGAGGAACTTACATTTGGAATTGGTGGTAACCATATTGGTACTAACGATTATTATAGGATATCTGCGATAAACCAAAATGACATAGGTAGTAGGTTTACTTCTGTAATTATTGGAGTTTTTCTAATTACAATGTTGTTGTCTGTTGTACGAATGAGGCGATTAAATAAACTTTACAATAATTTTTAAAATGTTAATTGCTTCGTCTCTCGAAATGTATTAAAATAGCTTAGATAATACAAGAGACAGTGAGATGATGCATATGCCAAAGCAAATATGGCTATTGGTGATAGCGACAACAGTTAATGTAACGGGAGCCTCATTCTTATGGCCGTTGAATACAATATATATGCATAATGAGCTCGGTAAAAGTCTTGCTTTTGCAGGGTTTATTTTAATGTTTAACCAAGGAGCATCCATCGCGGGTAATCTAATTGGTGGAGCTTTGTTTGATAAATTTAGTGCCTACAAGACAATTCTATACGGTACTGGTCTAGCAGTGGCTGCCTCAATCGCTATGACCTTCTTACATCACAATATTTTATTTTACTCTATTTTTCTCGTCATGATTGGTTTTGGATCAGGTATTACATGGCCAGTTATGTTTGCAATGGCTGGATCACTTTGGCAAGAAGGAGGGAGATGTGCGTTTAACGCAATTTATGTAGCACAAAATTTAGGGGTGGCATTGGGAGCAACAATTGGTGGATATGTTGCAAGTATTTCTTTCAACTATATATTTTTTGCTAATGCCTTTCTCTTTATCAGTTTTTTCCTTATTGTCCTGCTAACGTTTAAGCATATGGATAAAGAAAGAGATAGACAGATGCATACAACAATTATTGAACAGCGAGGTAAGATTAAGAATAAAGCAGCATTTATTGCGCTATTTATTTTATGTAGTGGTTTTTTAATTACGTGGATTGCTTATAGTCAATGGCAATCGACGATTGCTTCCTATACCCAGGACCTTGATATTCCGTTAGAACTTTATAGTTCTTTATGGGCTATAAATGGATTTCTTATCGTTCTTGGTCAACCTCTGTTAAAATGGATTACAAGCAAAGTAACATCGGAGAAAATGCATATTTATATAGGAAACACCATCTTACTAATTTCATTTATCATCGCAATGGTTTCAGATACCTTTAGTATGTTTGCTTTGGCAATGATTATATTAACTATTGGAGAAATGCTTGTTTGGCCAGCTATACCATCATTAGCTAATGAATTAGCTCCCAAAGGAAGGACTGGTTTCTACCAAGGAATCGTTAATAGTATAGGAGCTACGGGTAGGATGGTTGGGCCTGTGTTCGGCGGTTTCGTTGTAGACATATTTAATATCGAGATCTTATTTTTTGTATTGTTGTTCTTGCTTTTAATTCCTTATATGACAACTTTTGTGTATGATCGAAATATCCGTATGAAAAGACAAAGTTAATAATGGAGGATGCTACATGTCAGAAATAAAAACAGAAATTAAATTAATTGCATTGGATATGGATGGGACACTTTTAAATAGTGAGCATGAGGTGTCAGAAGCAACTCGTGAAGCAATTGCTGAAGCCTTAGCGAAAGATGTGCATGTGGTGTTAAGTACAGGACGCTGGCTGCAATCCTGTCATCCATACGCAGAATCGCTAAAGTTAACTTCTTATTTAGTTACAGCAAATGGTGGAGAAATATGGACAGTTAATAAGGAATTAGTAGAACAGCATCTACTGAAACCGGAGAAAATAGAAAAAATGTATACTTTAGCAAAAGAAATTGGTTTATCGATATGGATGATTTCCACAGAAGGAGTTTATCGTGATTCAGCACCAGATAACTTTTATGATCATAAATGGTTGAAATTTGGATGTGAATCTTATAATGAGTCAAGGCTTAGTGAAATGATGAAGCAGCTATCTTACATAGAAGGGTTGGAATTGACGAATTCATTACCGACTAATATGGAGGTTAATCCAAAAGGTGTTAGTAAGGCTAGTGCATTGGAAACAGTTTGTGAAAAAATTGGTATCTCAATGAAAGAAATTATGGCTGTAGGAGATAGCTTAAATGACATGAAAATGATCCAGGAAGCTGGCATCGGTGTTGCTATGGGGAATGCACAGGATGCAATAAAGCAAGCAGCTAATTATGTAACGGATACGAATAATAATGATGGTGTAGCAAAAGCAATTCATCGCTTTGTGCTATAAAAAGTGGGGCTGGGACAAAACCCAGTAAAATAAAAAGTGGTACTCGCCAATAATTTGGTGAGTACCACTTTTTT
>NZ_BAAACY010000110.1:0-73641 GCF_039521925.1 Virgibacillus salarius
CCAGCCAATCAGCTGCATAGTATAAACTCTAACTTTTGGGGGTAACCACCTTATCGTTCGTTTTTTGATTAAAGTCATTCATTTAGCACCTGAAATAAGCGAGACTCCGGCGGGAACAGCACGAGTCCGAAGATCCACGTGGTAACGTGTTTTTCTTTACCAAGTTAGCTGAAGCCGTGCCCGCGGAAAGAGCGTATATTTTCACGGTGCGGCGATGATACTGATATTGATAACATGATTATTCGTATTTTGAGTAAAAAAGTTGTGTTTTGTCCCAGACTCTCCTAATACATGTACATTAAATTATTCAGCGGATCCTACATCAGCCCATTTGTATTCATATGTTGCTCCAAACGGATTCACAAAAACACCTTTTACTTTCGGAGAAACAAGCTGTGCTCTCGAAGCCTGATAAATCGGCGCAATAGCTGCGTCCTCAAAAAGGATTTTCTCAGCCTCTAAAAAGTTCTCATAACGAGCTACATTATCTGTAGCTAAGGAGGAAGTAGTTGCATTCACTAAGTTATCGTATTCTTCATTAGAATACCCCATCATATTATTGCCACTATCTGTTGTCCAAAGATTCATATACGTGAATGGATCAAGGAAATCTGGACCCCATCTAGAAACTTGAATTTCATAATTCATGCTTGTATCCAGATCAAGCCGCTGCTCTTTAGGTACTTGCTTTAACGTAACGTTAAGACCTGGTAAGTTTGTAGAAAGCTGATTAGCAATATACTCAACCATTAACTTTGTTGTTTCATCATCGTCTGTTAACAGTTCAAGTTCAACAGAATCTTTACCAATCTCTTCTAAACCTTTTTCCCATAATTTCTTCGCTTCTTCAATATCATACGTCACAAGGTCTCCATTAACTTTTCTGAAGTCTTCACCAGTTTCAGGCATTGGCGTGAAATCAGCTGGAACCAGACCATTAGCAACAATGGATCCATTATTTAAAATTTCGTCAACAAGCGCTTGTTTGTTGAATGCTTTACTGATTGCCTTTCGAATATTTACATTTGCAGTAACATCCGTTGTCGTTTGATTAAATTTAATGAAGTAAACGAATGTATCAGGAGTAATGACATAATCATCATTTGTACTATATTGATCAACTAAATCTGAAGTTAAATCAACACGATCAATCTTTCCTGATTCATATAAATCAACAGACGTTTGAGGATCTTTTACCACTTCAAAGTTAATATTATCCATTTTCACAGTATCGGCATCCCAATAATCTTCATTTTTTTCAAGCTCCCAAGAACTACTAGTACTTTTCCAATTCGTTATTTTATATGGTCCATTAGCTAGAAGTGTATCGGAACTAGTAGCAAAATTATCACCTTGCTCTTCAACAAACTTCTGGTTTAATGGCAAAAAGGTACCGAATGTTGTTAAAGATTCAAAGTATGCTGTAGGATTCTCTAGTTCTACTACTAGTGTATAATCTCCATCAGCTTTAACACCCAACTCTTCAATAGGCTTGTCTCCAGAACTAATTGCAGTTGCATTTTTTATGACACCATTCATCATATATGGACCATATTCTGATCCGGTTTCTGGATTAACAGCCCGCTGCCATGAATAAACAAAATCATGGGCAGTAACAGGGTCTCCATTTTCCCAAACTGCATCCTCTCGTAAAGTAAACGTCCAGGTAAGTCCATCGTCACTTACTTCATGGTCAGTTGCGATCCCTTCTACGGGTTGCGCATTCTCATCTAATCGATAAAGCCCCTCCGTCGTGGCTGCTAAATATATAAAAGATGATTCATCAGTTGCAAGTGAAGGGTCCATTGACGGGATTGCTTCGGGGTTAATAAAATTTAATACCTTTTCTCCTTCTTTTTCTTCATTCGTATCTGCTGTTGCCTCATCTGTTTCCTCTTCAGATGTCGATGCGTCCTCACTCTCACCGGAGCAGGCAACAATTACGCTGATTAATAGACCAAATACGAGGAATAATATCCAGCTTCTTAGCCTCATAATAAAGCCCCCTTTTATTTTTCTAGTGATGCAGAAGCTAGTAAAACTTACTAAGAATTATACCTTTAACTTAAGAAAGTTGTAAAGTATTTTTTAGAAAATTAATTTATTTATGATAATTAATAATAAACTATCAAAACACAAAATTACATTCAGCTGGTAGAATTTCTAAACAACTTATAATAATGTTTGAGAATTTTCACCAAGAGTAACGAAAAAAAGACGTAACATGATGTGGAATTAGAAGAGCTCGTAGCATATGAAAATGACCACTTACTTCGTTCTCGACCAATTTTTTAATTGGGAAAGAAAAATAGAATTGCTACCAAAATAACTGAACAGGTTTCTCTATTGTCACTTGTGTAAAAGCGAAGTGGGAGTCGAACAAACAGAGACATACAGAACAAAAGTGCAAGCGCCCAAAAGAAACGTTGCGACTGGAGTCAGTCAACGGAGATGAAGGAATCACGGTGTGCTTGCGGGGCGATCATGACTTTTCGTAGGACGATTCGTGAAGTCACCTCGTTTCTGGGTGCTGGAGCTGGGCGCGACTCAGCACGCCCCTATTTATCCAGATGGGACAATTTCATCATTTCCTAGACTATAAAAAAGCTTGCAAAGAAACAAAAAAGTTTCTCTACAAGCTTCTGATTTCTTATAGTAATCCGATTTATCATTATATTCACTTGTGATTCGTTTTGTTTACGTAATGACGAATATGCTTGTTTATACCAGCTAAAGTGATATTGGCAGGGTCGGCAGTGATGTCTAATTCTAAACTAGAACCATCTGTCGGTAACGTATTGTTAAAAACTTCTTCGTATGCTTCAACAGATAGCTCTTTTCTTGATGATAGTAGATGATCATGTTGATCTATTAGTAAATGTTCACGAAAATTCGGCTGTATTATCCCTGTAAAGAATTCACCAACAGCTCCTGATCCATAACTAAACAATCCGATTCTCGAACCTGCTTCTAAGCCTTTATTCTGCTCAAGCAGTGAAAGGAAACTTAAATACAAAGAACCGGTATAAATATTACCAACATGCTTATTATACAGCTTACTGTATTCCAGGTTTTCTAAAAGACGTTCTTTATCTTCTGTTGTTCCTTCCTCATATATCGTACGTAATGCTTTTAAACCCATCTTTGTATATGGTAAATGGAAGCAAATGGCTGCAAAGTCAGCTAACGTCAATAATGATTTTTTCTTATAATCTTCCCATACTTCTTCGAAGAAAGAAATATATTTTTCATTAGAAAGCTTTCCATCTACCATAGCTGTATCCGAATATACTGGGCGCCAAAAGTCCATTACTTCAGATGTTAAATATGCGCTTTTGTCCTCTAACGCAAGAATCGCCGGATCAGCACTAACCACTATTGCAACTGCACCTGCACCCTGGGTAGCCTCACCACCAGTATTCAATCCATATCTAGCAATATCAGATGCCAACACTAACACCTTACTATCTGGATTTAAGGCGATATGACCTTTTGCTAACTGTATTCCAGCAGTAGCTCCGTAACAGGCTTGCTTTACCTCAATTGTTCGTGCATGTTGGTTTAATCCGAGTAATTCGTGAATATACACACCTGCTGCTTTTGAATTATCAATTCCAGATTCTGTACCGAATATAATAAAATCGATGTTTTCCTTATCTTTATCATCTAGTATATTCCAAGCTGCATTAGCAGCCATTGTCACTGAATCTTGTGTAATTGGAGCAACAGCCATCTTTTCCTGACCAATTCCAATCGTAAATTTTTCTGGCTCCACGTCTCTAGCCACAGCTAATTTATTCATATCTACATATAAATGTGGTGTGTAAAACCCAATTTTGTCTATACCTATCTTCAATGTTCTACTCCTTTACTAACTAATGTCATTTTTATAACCATCGTATTCGTTACATTAGTGATTCTCTTCACAATCGTTTCCTTTATTATTACCAACACCATAAATGATAATATAATCTAACTACAAAAACAATCATCGTGTATTAACGGTTTCGTATTTTAATGTAGATATATTAATTAATATTCCAACAGAAATTAGCATAAACAGCAAAGAAGAACCCCCATAACTAATAAAAGGAAGCGTAATCCCTGTAACTGGTAACATTCCAGAAACTGCTCCAAGATTTAATATAGCTTGAATAATTATTTGAAATGTCAAGCCCAGAGCTAATAATTTGGGAAACATATGTCTCTGTTGAAAAGCTATATGAATGCCTCTATAGAAAATCATTAAATAAGCCGCTAGCACTATAATTAAACCTACTATGCCGAGCTCTTCCACTATAATTGCCATAATAAAATCCGTGTGAGCTTCAGGTAGATAACCTAATTTTTGAACACTATTCCCTAGTCCATTACCAGTTATTCCTCCTGCTGCTATTGCGATATAGGAGTTTATGAGTTGATACCCATCAGTAGCAGCGGTTTCAAATGGCTGTTGAAAAGATGTTAAGCGTTGCAACCGATACGGTGATGTGTATGCAAAATAACTTACACCTAAGATCGCAATAGTACCTAGCGCGACTAAATGTATAAATCTAACTCTAGAACAGAATACAATAATTCCACAGGAAAATAGAATTAGAGAGGCTGTTCCAAGATCTGGCTGTAATAAGATAAGCATAAATACAGTTGCTAATAGCAGAAGAGGTGGAAGAACACCTTTGCCAAACTTGTGAATATACGATTGTTTTCTCGCATATATATAGGCAAAATATATAACCATTGAAACTTTGATAGCTTCTGTTGGTTGAAAGACAAATCTACCTATTGAAATCCATCTTTGTGCATAATTCCTTTCTATTCCAATACTAGGAATTAATACAAGAACTAAAAAAAATATAGATGATATAACTAGCAATGGAACCATTCTATTTATCCGATGCAGTGGTATAAGTACGGTGACTATCAAGAATAAGAAACCAATTAACACCCAAAGAAACTGTCTAACAAAAAAATGAGTACTATTATGATAAACTTCATACCCAATCGGATAACTAGCACTATATACCATTACTAAACCAAATGCCGATAACAAAAGAACAGTTATTAATAAGAGATAATCCATTTGCTGTATTTTTTCTTTCATTTAATCACCTTGTGTCAATACATTTTTTCCAAATACATAGCGACGATTAGATCTGATTCGGATACTAGCTATTATTCCTAATGCAATTAAATTAGTTAATAAAGCACTACCACCATAGCTGAGAAAAGGAAGTGCAATACCCGTTATTGGCATCAAACCAACTGTCATAGCAATATTTTGGAAAATTTGAAATGCCATTAACCCACTAATACCAATACAAAGATAAACACCAAACAAGCTACCTGAATGAAATGAAGTCCTCATAATTTGGTAAATTAGTAGAAAATACAATAATAGCAATATACTTGCACCTATAAATCCAAATTCCTCACCGATAACCGTAAAGATAAAATCAGTGTGCGCTTCTGGAATTTGCCCATTTTGGACTTGCACACCCTGGTTAAACCCGTTTCCTGTTAATTGCCCAGAACCAATACCTAGGATAGCCTGCTTTAATTGATAACCATAATCGGATGCAAATTCATTCGGATTCAACCAACCATAAATTCTAGATAATTGATGATCTTGAAAAAAACGAGAAAACAACTCAAAATTCAAATAGTATAAGGTTATTAGTAGAATAATTAAAGCAATTAAGCTAACGGTTAACAATAAAAGCATAGCTGTAGAAATATGGGAGACAAATAAAAACGTCAATGTAGAGGCTACGATCATTAAGCCCGAACCTAAATCTGGTTGCATTAATACGAAAAATAATGGTATTACCGTTGCGATGGAAACCTTTAATACAACTGGAATACTAGCAATGAATGATAGACGTTTACTACCAGCCTTCTTTAAAAGAACAGCAATATAAAGAATTAAAAATAGTTTCATAAACTCAGAGGGTTGTAACTGAAAGATCCCCAAATCTATCCATCGCTGAGAACCATTTTTTACTGTACCGAACAATTGGACATAGACTAACATCAAAACCCCAATAAGGTACATTGGAAAAGCCCATTTTTCTAGTAATTCATAGTCAAACCAAGCAACCATGATCAACATAAGAAATCCAACTATATACCAAAACAATTGTCGTTTTACAAAGTAAAACTCATCTGCCACTGCATACTGACCAGACCCACTATACACAGCCACCAGACTAAATAAAAATAAACAGATTAAGATAATAATTAAAAAACGTATACGGCTAAACGTAGTGTCCTTCATGAATTTAGTTACCTTTCATAGATAATAGAGTTTATGTATTCTCCTAAACACCAGTAAATGATTGATGCTCCCTGTCGCTTCCCATTCAAAATAGTTAACATAGTAACCTTATCCATTGTTGACACTTTACTAAATGGGCTAACTGATAGAAATTGATCATGAAAATAATGACCATGCCGAAAATTGCAATTGTCCGCTGCCATGAATTTATTCCTCCCAAGCGTATCTTCATTTAGCTTATCTTCATGATGACATAATGTCAACAAAAAATGACAATAAGTCATCAATATAGAATTTGAGATAAGAATTTAGCCAAAGAGAAAGCCGAACTAGATTCGAAACGTTTTACCCGCTCTCATTTGAATCTAGTTCGGCTTTTTGGTTGTAAAAATATTTTACATATTTATAATTTTTCCCTATCATTTTTCTTTAAAAGTGAAGACTTTAGGATAAGATATATCTCATCTCCATCGTGTTCTTATACACCGCGTTTATTCCCCCAGAGAAAGGTATGTAATTGAGGGAGCACCCGCACATCTTTTAAGATGTTGTTTGTCATTACACGTTCAATAAGCGCTTCGTATTTCTGAAGTAAGTGCTCCATCAATTTATCTGAACTTTCCATACCAATTTCATCATTTCCTACTTGAAGAAATAATTTAGCCTGAGGATACCTTTTATGAATCTGTTCAGCGTATGTTAAGTCACCCTCATCAAATATCACAATTTTTAAGCTATATTCTCCTTTTTGTCGATGTTGTAACGAATCAATTATAAAATCTAACGTTTGATAATTGGTTTTCATCCCTGAGCTAGGAGGCTTTGGTGATAACGTTAGATCATCAATTTTAGTAAACCACGATTGCCATCTACTTCCCTGTGTCTCAATAGCAACTTTTATTTGTTCGTGATGGAGTAAATCAATCAAGCGACTCAATTGGCTAAGTAACGCTGGGTTGCCACCTGAAATCGTTACATGGCCGAATTGATCTCCACCCTTTTGATATAAGGTTTGCATTATTTCCTCTGCTTCCATCATTTTAATGAGATGTTTCTCTGATCCGTCCCATGTAAATGTTGAATCACACCATGAACAGGAATAATCGCAACCAGCAGTTCGTATAAACATGGTCTTTCTTCCAATAACCATTCCTTCCCCTTGAATGGTCGGTCCAAATATTTCAATTACTGGTATTTTCATCTATATTCTCCTTTGGACGATAAACACAATAACTAGAAGGCGTTTCCCGTAAATACACTTGGATACAACGCGGAGAATGCGAAAAACCATCTAAATATTCCTGTACTAATTCATAAATCGTCCGAGCAACAATTTCTGTTGTTGGAAAGGTATTAGGACACACATTTGAAAAAGCAATATCTTCATTCATAACACCGTGATCAAAGCGTTTATGAATCAAATCCTTTATTTCTTTAAAATCAACTAAAAATCCTGTGTGGTTAAGCGTTTCACCAACAATCGTAATATTTGTAAAATATGTATGTCCGTGCATGGACTGACATCTCCCAGTGTCTTGATGTGGAATATAATGTGCTGCTGCAAAATGAAAGTCTTTGTTAATTTCATAGGAATAGTTATGATGTGGAACAGGATAGATTTGTTGTATCATTTTGCTTGCTCCCTCTTCCGATTAGTTTCATATTTTTCTAACCCATTTTTTCTTAATTTACATGCCGGACATTCCCCACATCCACTGCCTTTGATTCCGTTATAGCAGGTCAACGTATTATTTTTCACAAATGAAAAAGCCGCTAGCTGGTCACTTAACTCCCACACCCCTGCTTTATCCAACCACATAAGCGGTGTATGCAAAACAAATTGTTCATCCATTGCTAAATTTATTGTTACATTCAGTGATTTAATAAAAATATCCCGACAATCTGGGTAACCACTAAAATCCGTTTCACAGACACCAGTTACTAAATGTTTGGCATCTATTTGCTTAGCTAAAATTGCTGCGAACGATAAAAACATAAGGTTTCTTCCAGGGACAAAGGTAGATGGTAGCTCTCCCTCATTTTCTGTTATCTCGATATCTTTTCGAGTTAACGCATTTGGTGCTAACTGATTTAACAAACTCATATCCAACAGATGATGTGTAACTTCCAAGTGTTCACAAATATTTCTCGCAACTTGTAATTCTTCGATATGGCGCTGACCATATTGAAATGTTACTGCTTCTACATGTTCAAACTTTCTCAGCGCCCAAAACAAACAAGTAGTACTGTCCTGGCCTCCACTGAATACAACTATCGCTTTTTGGTCGTTCATCGACGCTTCTCCTCCTCGACAAAGAAGAGTGTTCGTTAACTAGCATTTCCCATCAAAAAAACAACACTAAGAAGGGTGTTGTTTTGGTCTCCTTAGTTTTTTATAGAGGGATGGAATTGCGAACCTCTCCTGTATTTTTACAGATTTCTTAATTAAGTTGCAGCTCTAGTTTACCATTCATAAACTAATTATGAAAGATACTTCTTTCTTTCACTATAAATGTAGCTTGAATAGGTTCATTACTATTTGTATAAGTCACAGAAGTTCGGCTATAAAGCAATGCCCACTTCTGAAGAATTTAGAGCTTTTAATTTTCCGTAAGCAATGATCGGTTATTTTCAACGAAGGGATATATGTATAGCAATACTTTTGCATTTTAGAAGATCTTTAATATATTTTATTTCATTAAGCTAGGTAATATCGTTACTATTTGCGGAAATACGATTAACAATACGATGCAAATGATCATCCCAATGATCATAGGCACAGCTCCTCGGAAAATTGTCTGTACTGGAATATTAGTCGCGACTCCTTTAATAACAAAGATACTAATTCCTAACGGGGGTGTTAATGATCCTATATTGATTGCCATCACCATAATAATTCCAAACCAGACACCATCAAATCCAAGTTCCATAATAATCGGATAAATAATTGGAAGCGTTAAAACGATTAAGGATAAGCCTTCGATAAAACATCCTAATATAAATAATACAATTAATATTAAGATCAGAATTACATATGCGTTAAGTTCTAACCCACTCACAAAGGAAGTAAGCTTCACAGGTAGTCTGCTAATTGTGAGAAACTGACTAAATAATGTAGCTCCGATAAGTATTAAAAAGATATAGGCAGTTAACCGTAACGATTCATTAAATGATTGCTTTAGTTTATTCCAGTCAAGTCTTCTAGATAAAAAAGCGAAAATAATTGCACCCATTGCTCCTACACCCGCAGCTTCGGTTGGTGTAAAAACACCTAAGTAGATTCCACCAATACTAATTAAGAATAAGCCTAAAAATGGCCAAACATTTTTTAATGTAAGTAATTTCTCACGAATTGTTGCTTGTTCAGATCTCGCAGGTGCTAATGTTGAATTACGCCGAACAAGAATTGCAATAATAATCATAAAGATAATGACCTGAATGACACCAGGAATAATACCTGCTATTAATAATGCCCCAATTGCTTCCCTTGTTTGAATTCCATATAAAATTAAGATCACACTTGGCGGAATTAATATTCCAAGTGTACCACCTGCTGCTACACAAGCTGTCGATAGACTCGGTTGATATTTAAATTTTTCCATTTCAGGAAGTGAAATTTTAGAAACGGTTGCAGTTGTCGCATTAAGTGAACCAGAAATGGAAGAAAAAATGGCTGCAGTACCAATGGTGGCCATTGCTAATCCTCCCCGAAGATGACCAACCCAACTGTCTACAGCTTTGTATAAATCCTTTCCCAATCCCGTGTATGAAAGAATCATGCCCATCAAAATAAATAATGGAATAACACTTAACGAATAGGAACTCGCCGTGTCAAATGGAGTCCTACCGAGCTGAGCAAATGCCACATCCCAACCTCTTATTAATGTTGTACCTGTCAAGCCTACAAATAAAAGAGAAATACCTACGGGAACCTTTAGTAATAACAAGACAATCAATGCAATAATACTAATAAAACCGATTATTTCAGGACTCATTTGAATGAACCACCTTTTGCAAATAATGAATAGCATGCAGAAATGCGGTTAGCGCGAATAACATTGTCCCTATAACTGCTAACATGGCGATCGGAAAAAGTGGAATACGTAAATCACCTGTTACCGTATGAGCGTAAAAGAGACGAATTGCATATTCACAGGTACTCCATGCTACAAGTAGCATTAAACCCGTGATTAACAAATTAATGACAGATTCAAATATCCACTGTATACGAGTTGAGAATCGCTCAATTACAAAGTCAATTGTAATATGTCCCTCTCTGACATGTGTGTAAGCTAGGCTTAAGAAGATGACAAGTGATAGACCTAGCTCCGTAAAGTCGACCGTACCCGTGATAGGAGCTTTAAGAATCCATCTACTGAGTACATCTAATGTAATCAAGATCGCCATCAATAATAGAATGACTTGAGCAATATAATGAATGACTCTACTTAATTGCTTCATTATGCTGTCCATCTAATCACCTTCTTTCTACTTCTTTAGCTCCGCTTTTAATTGAAATGCTCGATCATAAATATGTTGACCGGGATAGCCCCTATTTTCCATGTCATTTATCCATGCTTGAACAATTGGGTCCAATGCCTTTCTCCATGGAATTAATTGCTCCTCTGTTAAATCAATTACCTCTGCTCCATTTTCTTTTGCTAATTTCCTTCCTGTCTGACCGTCTACATCAAAAACACTTCCACTTTCTATAGACGCTTCTATTCCTGTAGCTTCATTTATGACCTGTTTTTCCGAATCTGTAAAACGATAATATGCTTCCTTATTCATTACCGAAAAGAAAGGAGTTGCAGAGAAGTTGCCAATTGTGATATAAGCCGCTATTTCATGTAGACGATAATTATAAAGCGCTTCCAAAGGAACCATCGCTCCATCGATAACACCTCGCTCTAGTGACTCATAAACATCTCCCATTGGCATAGATACAGGTACAGCTCCTAATGCTTCCAAAATATCATTAGCTAACGGAGATGGAGATCGAACACGTAAACCTTTTACATCTTCAGGTGATTCAATACGGTGATTTTTCGTAATTAACTGAGCAGGTTCTGCGGTAAATAAAAATAATGGTATCGTATCAGCATGCTCCTCCTGAATACTTGGAAATTCTTCATAGAGATTTGCTATTATTTCCGAACCATGGACAGCTGTTTCCGCCAAAAAAGGTAGTTCCATAACAGACATCAATGGAAACCTCCCAGGAGAATATCCATGAACGCTTAATGCAATATCTGCTTCTCCCGTAACAGCCATATCATATTGTGATCCTGCCACTCCCAATGCATTGGAGGGATATAATTCATAGGTTATGTCTCCATCTGTCTTTTTTTCTATTTCATTACCTATACCTTGTAACACCTGAGTCTGAACCGGATGACTCCCGGGTAAAAAATGAGAAATAATTAAATTATGTTGTGATCCAGTGGAAGCTATTCCTTCAGAACAAGCTGTTAGTAAAAGCAATACAATAATCCCAATAAAATATCCAAGCTTATCAAACATCATTTTCCCTCCAAGGAATAAATTCAGCCATCATCCTTTTGATAACGCTTCCATTTGGTATACAAAACTATATATAAGATCATATATAATGTCAATTGTGAATTATCAGAATTTTTTCTCTTTCGATTAGAAACGTAACGACTGGCGAGGCAACGGAGATAAGGAATCACGGTGTGCTTACGAACCGATGATGACTTATTGTAGAGCAATTCATGAAGTCACCTCGTTTCTGAGCGCTGAACCTGGACCCGGCTTGACACGCCCATATTTATCGACATGGGCTAATTTTTTAATTTCCTAGACTATGTAAAAGGAGCTGTCTGTATTCGTCAGCTCCCTACTTACATAACAGGAATATGAGCCTTTTTTACAAGCACGGTTTTCATCTTGTGAACAAGTACATACTCCACCTTATCTGTTCCCATAAGCATTGCCATCGTGTATAATTACCAGCAAAAAAATCGATCCAATAACACCTTGCATATTATATAAAGGCATCTCCATGGATTTGGTTACGTTGATGTTTAAATGCTTCCTTTGTATTTAATTTATGCATACGAGCTACCTTTTCAACCGTTTCAAAATCAGCTTTTCTACGAAGTAAATCTATGAGTTGTTGATGCTCTTGAATAGAAGCAAAAGCACGTTTAGGATGAAATGCAGAACCTGTTCTCCGTATTGAGTCTAACTTTCTCCAAGATTTGCGAATTTCCTCAACCAAAAATCTATTTTCACAATGGGTATAGATTAAATCATGAAACTGCCGATTTAATCTTCCGAAAGCCTGAAAATCAAATGCTTCAATAGCCTCTTTCATTTGTTGATTTTTCGTTGATAACTCCGTTATTTTCTCTTCTGAGAAGCCCTGTTGGTTACTCAATGCAGTCGCATATCCTTCCATAACTGCTAATACGGAAATCGTATCTAAATACTCGTTTTTATCAATTGGCGTAACTACCGGTCCAATATTGTTCTGATAATCAATTAATCCCTCTGCTTCTAATTGCCGTACAGCTTCTCGTATTGGAATTGCACTTGTAGATAGTTCTTTTACTAATTGATTAATGACAATGCGTTGACCAGGTGCATAGTACCCTTCAATAATTCTTGATTTCATATAATCATAAGCTTTTTGTTTTTTAGTAATTGTTTTATTTTCCATAGTGGATTAATCATATACTATATTATATATGATGTCAAAATGGTTACATACCTCCTCTTCAACAGGTTACCCTTTAGGATAACATCAATTGGTGGCAGGCCTTTCCCAGCTATTTGGCATAAATATTTGATCGCTTTGTGCTAGTAACTATTTTGAACTTTCTCCAATACTATTTTTTATAGCGCTGATGAATATTATTTAATTTATACGTAGGAGAGATAAATTCATAGATTTCCATAGATAATGCAAGATAACGATCTTTATAGATCGTAGAAAAATGCTGTTCGATGGCACGAAACAAATCATCACCTAATCGCTTTTTTTCTTCTTCCGTTCGTCCTTTTCCTATTTTTAACGTAGCATGTACAAAAGCGTCATCTTGAGTACCATCAGCGACAAGATAATCACTCAATTCAATAGCTCTGGAACGAAGTCCACCAATCGGAATGATATCTTGATGGTTAAGTAGTGTGGTATTTATTGTTTTCAATAATTTTGGGATACTCGCCGCTTTTAAATTATCTGTGTATTCAATGATTACATGTGGCACAAGCTCTTCTCCTTTCGCCATATTAATTAGATAGAAAGGCTTCCTCCCCAACTATTGTATTGACAAGACGACCGATTTCTTCTATCTCGGTTACTACTTCATCTCCTACTGCTGTATCTATGGAGCCCTTTGGGGTGCCGGTTAAAATAATGTCTCCTGGGAACAGGGTCATAAATCCACTTAAGTATTCAATTAACTCTGGAATTCCTAAAAGCATATCAGCAGTTGATCCTTCTTGTGTTTTTTCTCCATTGACGTATGTACGCAATGCTAAATTCATAGGATCCTTCACATCGGCTTTATCTACATACCATGGTCCTATTGGTGTACAACCGTCACGATTTTTCACTCTTAAGTTTGGCCGGTAATAATTCTCTAAGTAATCACGTAACGCGTAATCATTTGCAATTGTGTATCCTTTAACATAATCATATGCAACTTCTTTTCTTATCTGTTTCGCTTCCTTGCCAATGACGACCGCTAATTCACATTCATAATGCATAAATGCAACATCACTTGGACGCATGGTGCTGGCTTTGTGACCAATTAGTGTATTTGGACCTTTAAAGAATACAAGTGGGTCTTTTTGAGTTGGAGAAAACGATAATTCCTTCGCATGATCGGCATAATTCAAACCTAATGTAAAAATTGTATTTGGCTTAACTGGAGGCAGCCACACTGCCTGATCTTCGCTTACCATTCTTCCATCATTTAGTTGGATACCATCCTCTGCAACAACTGCTTCATGGACAAGTCCCTGATAAGCAATTCGTGCATGCTTCATGCTCTCCCTCCTACTAGTGCTTCTTCGGTAGTTATCGTATTTTCTAATATACCTATCTTGTTAATTTCAATCTGTACAACATCATTTATTCTGGCAACAGGTGGGTCTTCTGGTATGCCAACTAATAGCACATCACCTTTTGCTAATGTCATAAACGCGGTCACATCAGCAATTAGTTTCTCAACGGAACGAATAAGATTTTTCGTATTATTTTCTTGTTTCAACACACCATTAATCCTTACTCGAATCTGTAAATCATTAGGGCTATCTACAGAGTCACGTGTTACAACCCAGGGTCCAATTGGACAAAAACCATCGCGAGCCTTTTCTTTAATAGCTGGTCGATAAACACTATCATGTGGAATAGTAACATCATTTACAATCGTATATCCTTCTACGTACGATAATGCTTCGACTTCATTAACCTTGGTTGCTGATTTACCTATTACAACACCTAAGGCTGCACCCATCTCTAGTTCTGAAATGTCCTCAGGTAGGACAATCATCGATCCTGCAGAAGCAAATGTATTGACAGGTTTAATATATAAAATCGGTGCTTTGGGAGGGGCTAGATATGGTGTTTCATACATAGCCTTTTCTAGTTGTTTGTATTCGCCCTGATAGTTTAATAACGTACCGTAAACTGTTCCAGACACAGGGATATCATACGAAACCTCCTCTTGCTTATACGATGTTCCAGCAATTTCGATTTTCCCATTTTCAACATCGACCTTGGCTTCCCTATAATGCTGTATACCTGACATCTTTAAGCGAACGGTTTTCATGATTCATCATCCTTTTTTCTGAGCTATATACCAAGCTTAAGCAATACCCAATCCTGTTACAAAAGATTATTGCTTAAGCTCGAAGTACTATGAAAAAATATACCCATAAGCCTCATTGCCCATTGACTAGCTTACTTTTGCTCTTATGTTGTTCTCCTTAAGTGGGCTGTAAAAGTTTCCCGTATTCAACCAAGGTTTCACGAATTTCGTTTTGAAGCGATTTTGAAGGTAAATCCATCGGCAGTCGTAATACGGGTTCGATTTTCCCCATCATCCCTAAAGCTGTCTTTACTGGTGCAGGGTTTGTATCTTTAAATAGGACATCATTTAATTTCATTAATTCAAAATGCAAGTCTTGTGCACGCTTCACATCCCCCATTGTCCATGCATCATGCATCTCCGCTACCTTTGCTGGTTCTACATTAGCTGTTGCACTGATTGATCCTGCACCACCAATAGTCAACATCGGATAACAAAGTAATTCAATACCTGAATATAATAGGAAGTCTCTACCACAACGAAGCATTACTCTGTTCACATGTTCAAAATCCTTATTTGATTCTTTAACACCCACAATATTTGGACAATCCTCATTTAATTTAGCTAATGTTTCTACTTCCATATTTAATGCAGTGCGACCCGGAATATTATATACAATAATTGGTATATCCACCGAATCTGCTACCGTCTTGAAATGCTTATATAATGCTTGCTGATTCGGTTTATTATAATATGGAACAATAACCATGGCTGCATCTGCACCAATTTCTTGTGCCTTTCTTGTTAAATACATGGTTTCATCGTGGTTCGTTGAGCCAGTACCTGGTGCAAATGGTAATCGACCATTAATTGTTTTCTTCGCGTTATCCATTACTTTGACCCGTTCTTCAATGGTCAGTGAACTTGGTTCCCCTGATGTACCTGTAACAGAAATCGCATGTGTACCATTGTTCAACTGATATTCAATCAGTTCCGATTGTTTATCGTAATCAATTGAAAAATCAGCTTTGAACGGTGTAATAACTGGAGTGATTGACCCCCTTAAACGCTGCTTTATTTCCTCATATGTCTTGGTCATTTTGCTCATCCTTTCTTTTCATTAAACGATTTGAATTAACCTATAGTACAAATTGCGGTTTTCTTTTTTTCAATTTCGGTTCATGTAGCGGCAATTTTCTCTCAGTTTGTACATCCAAAACTCTAGACGCTTCTTCAAACCAGCTGTCCGGCGCTTCATGTCCCCAAAATGTTTGTCGCATTGGATCATCTAAATCCCACTTAATTGGTTTGAAGTCGGGGTCACTCGTTAAATAATCTCCATTATATAATTCAATTCGATGACCATCTGGATCTCTTAGGTACAAGAAGAAGGCATTGGATAATCCATGACGACCTGGCCCACGTTCAATATTTGGTCCATACCCCATAGCCGCAAGCACATCACAACCATCTATTAAACTCATTGGGTCTTTTAGCCAAAAACCAATGTGATGTAGCCGTGGTCCTTGCCCATTCATGAATGCAACATCATGAACGGATGGCTTACGATGTAGCCAAGCAGCCCATATTTTATCTTCTTCTCCAACGGTATATTCTGAACACATAAATCCAAGTTGGTTGATATAAAAGTCATATGCTTGCTCCACATTTGGTACCATACAGTTAAAATGATCAATCCGCTGTACTTTCGCACCTTTATACAGGTCATAGCGTTGTAATAGGCGGTCAACCGTCTCCATTTCTGCGTAAAATTCTAATGGTAAACCAGAAATATCTTGAACTCGTAATGCACGCCCAAGTGCTCGTTGTGTCCCTTTTTCTAACCACTTCGCATCATTGCCTTGGCTAAGAAAGAATTTCTCCAGTTCATCGAGATCTTTTTCAGAGGTAACTTTATAGCTTATTGCTTCCACAGCAGCCTCCGGTTTCTTTCTTAACCAGAGGCTGTGATGATTGTGTTCTTCCAGCCCGCGGAAAAAAATATTCTCATCATCCGCTTCTGACTCGATAAATCCGAGCGCTTCATAAAAAGCTTTAGACTTTTTTAAATCGGTTACGTGTAAAATGGCACGACCTGAACGAATAATATCAAAGTTCATGCTGGCATTCCCCTCCCCATATAAAATCATGACAGCTATTACTTTCCAAATTGCGGAATAGGATGATCCTTTAAAGCAACATGGATAATTTGTGTTTCCGTATAGAATTCAAAGGCATAATGTCCACCTTCACGACCAATTCCACTGTGCTTTGATCCTCCAAATGGTGTTCTTAAATCACGTACATTCTGTGAATTCACCCATAACATACCAGAATCAATCGCTTGAGCAACACGATGCCCCCGTTGTATATCCTGTGTCCAAACGTAACCAGCTAAGCCGTAGCGAACATCGTTAGCTAAGTCAATAACTTCTTGTTCATCTGTAAATGTCATTGCAGCAATAACTGGTCCAAATATTTCTTCCTGTATCACACGCATTTGATTAGTTGCATTCAGAATAAGGGTTGGCGCAACGTAATTACCTTTGCTGTCTGGAACATTTCCACTAATTACTTCGCATCCTTCTTTTTTAGCAATTTCAAGATAATTCCTGACATTAGCATAATGATTTTTATGAATAAGTGGACCAACCTGTGTATCTGCTTCTAACGGATCTCCTACTTTTATCTTGTTTATACGTTGTTTTAACTTATGAATAAACTCATCAGCTATATGTTCATGCACATACAAGCGCGAATTCGCCGTACAGCGCTCTCCATTAAACGAGAATATCCCCCATGTACATGCATCAAGTGCACGTTCAACATCAGCATCGTCAAAAACAATAATTGGTGATTTTCCACCTAACTCCATAGAAAAGCTCTTCAAAGCGTCCGCACCATTTTTTAAGATTTCTGAGCCAGTAGTCGTCTCTCCAGTAAATGAAATCAACTCAACATCGGGATGTGCTACAAGGGAAGCACCTGCTGTTTCTCCATAGCCGTGAACTACATTAAATACGCCTTTAGGAAGTCCTGCCTTGTCTATGATTTCTGCCAATCGATTAGCAGTCAATGGAGACCACTCCGCCGGCTTTAAGATAACGGTATTCCCAGTAGCCAATGCTGGTGCTATTTTCCATGTTTCTAACATAAATGGTGCATTCCATGGTGTAATTAACCCAGCAATACCAATTGGTTTATGAATGGTATAATTTAAAAATTCATCATCCACTTGATATGCTTCTCCTACCATACGCGTAGAAACCATTTCAGCATAAAAACGGAAATTATAGGCTGCTCTACTCACCATTTTCTTGGTTTGACTTATTGGTAAACCAGTATCAAATGATTCTAGAGGGGCTATCTCTTCAATATGCTCATCAATAAGATCTGCAATTTTGTAGACATATGCAAGCCGATCTTTTACTTTTAAGTTGCCCCATTCTCCGTTAAAGGCAGCTCTTGCTGCCTGTACAGCTTTCTTAATATCAGCTTGATCACCTGATGCAACCTTGTTTATGGTTTCATTTGTATATGGACTTATATTTTCAAATGTGTGCTGACTTTCGGCTTCAACGAATTCTCCATTGATATAGAGCTTGATATCTTTTGTTTGCTGTTTCATTTTCAAATGCTGATCAGCTACTTGATTAGCCATGTGATTTCCACTCCTTTGAATATAATATATTAAATCATATATAATAATTTCGATCGTTAACTATACATATTCAACGGGTTCATGTTTTCCGTATTTTCCACCGAAGAATGTTAACGGATTTCCATCTGTTACATTCATATCGATCACTTTACCAATAAACAATGTATGATCTCCAACTTTTACGCTACGATCTAAATCACATACTATGGAGGCTAGAGCGTTTTGGATTACCGGAACTTGTTGTATATAATCAAATTCTATTTCCTCGTCAGCATTTGCTTGACCAGCAAAGTGCATGGAAATATCCTGCTGCTTATCAGACAGAAAACTAACAGCAAATTTCTCAGACTGGTTTATTTTATTTAACATATTAGCTCGATTGTCAATGGAAACCGTTATCAATTGAGGATCTAGTGAAACAGACATAAACGCATTCGCTGTCATGCCATGATGATTATCTCCCGATTTTGTTGTAATTACCGTAACTCCAGTGGCAAATCTCCCCATTGCATTACGAAACTCTCTGTTTTCCATGCTAATTCTCCTCCTTTATTGTAAGATGGAAACTGACTCTACGGAAATCATGGAAATTACTTAGAACATCTATCTTGGTAGTCTTACTCATAACGCATTCGATTTTACTACCACCAACCATTGGCTATCACCGTTATATTGCAATATACCACTTGAGAACCTTATAGCTTCCTTCATGTGGCTGCCTGTTGGCTTAAGTAAATTACAATTTATAACTGTATTAGAGAAAGTAATTTTCATTTAATAATGAACACCGAGCCAATTTCTAGGCTCAATGTATTACCATCAATTTTATTTGGCTTTTATAATAAAATATCGCTACATTTCTGATATAAAAAATGAAAATTTTATAATTTCACTTGCCCCATGTGCTGACTACTTAAAAAGTCCCGAACTTGGGCTTTATACACTTCTTTATCATATTTATCAAAATACGCCATGCCCATTTTAATTGGATCGCCAAAAAAGTAGTATTCATAATGCGTTTGGCGACTACCAAATGCACTCATTGTCAAATCCCAAGCTAAACGAAAAATCTGTACGCGCTCATAACCTTCAACGTTTTTTCCTTGCATAGCACGATGAAGAATTGGACCAATTTCTTCATTTTCGAAATCAGCATATGTTGGTATTCCCATCATGCCTGATGCCCCTAAAATCCTTAGTATTTCAGCCATTCTCGGATAAACACGAGGAAACCAATTTCTAGCAGCATCTAAAGCTTGGAAATTAGGTGTCATCATCCCCCACCTATCCAATTTAGCGCTATGCTCAGCTCGAAATAGATGAGATTTCATTGTTTCTAAGGTAAGCATGATTTCTGTGCCTTTATCTTTTACGTGCTGGAATCCATCAATGCCAATCGAATCCATTAGTGTAAGAACAACCCCAAGCAGGAATTCAGTTTTAGCGATATCCTTGACAATCACTTGATGTGTCATATGCACAACTGCATTCGTCTCAGAAAATGCCCGATTACATATGGATGAATTTTCTAAAACGAAGATTCGGTCCCACGGTACAAGTACATGATCAAATGCGACAATGGTATCCCCTTCTTCAAATTTAGAACTGAGTGGATGATCATATTGATTCTTTCCATAGTCAAACGACTCACGACTCAAATACTTTAGTCCTGGTGTGTTATTCGGAATTGCAAAAGCTAACGAATAAGGATCGTCTAATTCACCTGATTTTTTAACTGTAGATGGAAATACTAGAATTTCATCCGTAATACCACCTTGCGTTGCTAAAAGGCGAATCCCATCAACTACGACACCTTCATCATTTTTTTCTACTACATGAAGAGCGACATTTGCATCTTTCTGCTCAGCCTGAATCTTTGCACGATTCACCTGTGGGTGAATTAATGTATGGGTCAAACTAATGTCTTTTTCCCTTGCAAAAGTAGCAAAGTTCCTTGCGTTTTCAGCAAACATTGGGTCACCCTCGGCATAGAATTCACTTGCTGCTCCCATTGCCATAACATCAGCATTTAAATAATCAGGAGATCTTCCCATTAACCCTTTCGTAAAACTTTGCCATTCCATAATTGCCTCACGTCGCTCGATTAGTTCATCAATGGTGGTTGGTACCATAAATGTCTTCCCTACTTGGTCTCCTGTAGTAGGAGAAGTGTAAAGCATTTTTTTTGGTTTTTCATATTGAATATCATATAGTCTTGCCATGGACTGAACTGCATTTTTAAATACCGGATGCTCTGTTACATCTTCAACACGTTCTCCATGAATATACACATTATTATTCGCTTGCTTTAAACGATCGATATATTGTTTTCCTGATTTTGCTGGCATATACTTTCCTCCTATACTTTATTGTTGTAAGCGGTATCATTTCGGTCCAATGCACAAACTTTTTTTCTGAATAATACCTTTAATTAGAATAATAGCACGATTATTTCTATATTAATAATATCTATTTCATTAGTAATCTATATATATAATATATATTTGTTTTAAAAGATATTGTTTTTGTACATCAAATCATATATAATCCAATGAAAGTAAGCGTTACCAACTAAAAAAGGATGAATAGCTCAATGGAAATAAGACATTTACGGTATTTTCAAGCTATAGCTAATGAAGGGCAAATTACCCGAGCAGCTAATAAATTACATATGGCCCAGCCACCACTAAGTCAAAGCTTGAAGTCATTAGAAGAAGAACTAGGAGTTAAATTATTGGAACGTAACGGGCGTAAAATGGAATTAACAGATGCAGGAACAGTACTCTATAATAAAATTAACGAATTGTTCGATACATTAGAAGAAACAATTACAGAGGTAAAAGAAACTGGGACGGGTACGAAGGGAAGTATTTCGCTCGGTTGTGTGAAAACTTGCTTCTCTCACATACCAAGGCAAATAAAGCTATTTCAGGAAAAATACCCTCACGTACACTTTTATTTAAAAGAAGGAGATTCCTATTCGCTTGCTGAACAACTAAGTAATCGAGATATTGACATTGCCATTATTCGTTTACCATTAGAGATGCAAGCCTTTAATTCCCTTTCCCTTCCGGATGAAAAATATATCGTAGTAATGCCAGAACAATGGTGCGAATCTTCCATGATAGCTACTACAATGAGACAACTAAGCACATTTCCATTGTTACTATTACACAGAATTAGCGGCATTGGACAATATGAATTAATCCTTGATCAATTTGAAAGTTTTAATCTACACCCTAAAATAGTCTGTGAATGTCCAGATGTAGACATGATTCTCCAACTTGTTAGTGAGGAGGTTGGAGCAACAATTGTTCCTGAGTCGACACTATCTGGACATCAATTACGTGGGCTAAAAACATTAACAATAGAAGATAATACAATCATTTCTCAGTCATCTCTTATTTGGTTAAAGGACCGTTACCTTTCTAAAAGTACAAGGCGATTTATTGAATTATTTCAATCCGAAAAGCTTGAGAAAGAAACTATCTTCGAATGACCGATTGGATGATACGCATAAGATTTGTCAGTTTCAACCATTTAAATCATTCCTCCAGGATGAATCGCATACATTTTACCATCTAATGCAAAGGAAGCTTTACCTGTTTCTTCTGATACAACAAGTACAACTGCGTCACTAATTTCAGATAATCCTAATGCAGCCCTATGTCGTGTTCCCATTTTTTTATCACCTGCTACCTGTTGAGAGAGAGGAAGAACATTTCCCGCAGAGATTATGGTATTCCCTTTAATTAGGACAGCGCCATCATGAAGTGGGCTTCCAGGGTAAAATATGGATTCCAATAAGGCATAACTAAGATTTGCACCAACTGGAATCCCAGAATGTAGGAATGTTTCCAACATATCATTTCGTTCAACAACCATGAGTGCCCCGTGTTTACGCTCGGAAAAATGTTGTATGGCTGTTGATAAGGCTTGATAGCGATCAGTGTATGAGGATAAGTATGAATTTAAATAATACGAAGCAGCTGTCTTTTGTAAATCATGAAACGTATGATGGATATGCTCAAACTCATTTAATATACAGCAGTCTTTTCTTTCAATTGTATCAAGCACATGATTAATATCAGATGTAATTTGTGTTAAATATTTGCTTAAATGGTTCTGCATTTCATCAGATAGCCCTAGATTAACATTATCCATTTTACACACCTCTATCTTTTTTATCGGTTCTACTTACTTTTTCCCTTTAAAAGAAAGGTATACGGACATCTATTGTTTTATATTATTTATTGAAGTATATATCGTTAATTAACATCCCCAAGATAAACGGGAGGCTTTACTTCAGCCATATATTCAATTAAATAGGGACGAAGTGCTTTTGGATATAGCCGATAGTTCTCAATGCTTGAAATAGGTAGCCAAGCTACATCAATTTGACCATCATCAGGAAGAACGCCATTCATTACTTGGCTTCTATCTCCCTCTAAACTAGCAATAAACATATATTCGATTTGATGCGTATCCCCATCATATGTGCCATGTTCATGATTTTTTCCGATATATTCACGTATGCACAATAATTCACCAATTTCTACAACTGCACTTATCTCTTCTAATACTTCTCTTTTTAAGGCCTGATGTAAATTTTCACCTTTATTTTGCCCACCTCCAGGCAACAAATAATAATAGCCATCTCTATCTTGCTTCATTATTGTTAAAATTTCACCCTCATGAATAATAATTGCTTTGGCAGAATTTCTAATCCCCATAACTTTCCCTCCTACGCTTTTTTACGCTTGTATTCTCATGTGCAAAGTTATTGATTAATTAACTTAGAGTAATGAATCGTTTATCATTACATATAAAATTAATCTAATTAAACCTAGATGAATAATTAGTCTTTTTATACTTTTCAAAACTGTCTGTAACGTAAGGCAGTGTATTATTCATGCGGAAAAATTACTCATCCTCTATGCTAATCTATTAATAAGGGAGCTCTATTTCTTAACATAGACTCCCTCTTGTTGAGATCACTTTGACTGGAGCTTCTGCTGGAGCAGACGTAATTCCTGATTTAGTTCAGCTAACATAACTTCCATTCCCTCTTTTTTAGTCAAATCTGTTGACAGATAAATTGGTTTGCCATATATAATTTTCGGTTTCACACGCGTCAACAGATCTTTAAAATTATTTGGCCCACTATAAGCCACCGGAATAATTGGAACATTCGCATGTCCTGCAATCGTAACTGCACCTCTTTTTAAAGGAACTTCCTCACTCGTTCTCGTACCACTTGGAAAAATCCCCACAACCTTTCCCTCAGATAGTAAACGTCTGGGAATTTTAATGGTACTCGGACCAGGATTTTCTCTATCAACTGGAAATGCGTGGAGCCCCTCCATCAACCATTTTAAAAATCGAGTTTGAAAGAGCTCTTTTTTTGCCATATAATGGATTTTTGTTGGCAGAACAGATACTCCGAGCCATAATATATCAACCCAACCTGTATGCGTACAAGCTATAACATAGCCACCTGATGTCGGTACATTTTGCTTTTCGTATACACTCAATCTTCCAAACAAACGTAATATTATTTTTAAAGCATGTGCTGCGAAATAATACATATCCTGAAACCCCTTCACTTTATAAATAGATTGATTTATTCTTACGACTTCATTCTAACATAAAGTATTAATACCTGATACTAATATTGTATAAAGCTCAACAATTTTTTTAAGCTTCTCTCAATAATATTCGTTCTCATTGCTAAGAAGATAGTAATCGGTTACGATAATCTTATGCTGCATAAGGTATAGCTAATATTATCCTTCCATTATTTGCAGTTGAACGACGCTGGTTCTTACAGGAATGGAGCAAAATTATCTTTTTCTTCCTGTGAGAGCGGAATAAAGGTGATAAGATGAATGAAAGAAAGCGACAAGTTTTAGTTACTGCACAACAACTTTTCATCGAGAAAGGGTTCTCTGCTACTTCCATACAAGATATTTTAGAGGAATCAAACATTTCAAAGGGAACATTTTATAACTATTTTTCCTCGAAGAATGAATGTCTAATAGCAATATTAGAATATGTTAATGAGGAGACATTTGTTAGGCGAAGAGAAATTCTTATTGGACAAAACCTTTCTGATAAAAAAGTTCTTGCAGAACAAATAGCAATTCGTATGCACATTAATCGCGAACAGAATCTATTTCTTCTGTTTGAAGCTATTTTCCATTCCGGTGACGATGAACTAAGAGATTTTGTCAAAAAAAATCATTTAGCCGAATTATTTTGGCTAAGAGATAGACTAATTGATGTATATGGCAAAGCATCTGCTCCCTATGCACTTGATTGTGCAGTCCTTCTACTTGGCATGATGCAACATATTATTCATATTTGGACTGCCTCATCAAAGAATTTAAGTGATATTACTGAGCTTGTAGCCTATGTGATTAGAAGAATAGATGCGATTGTACCACAATTGATACATTCAAAAGACCTGCTTTTAGATGACGATGTACGAAGCACATTAGCGAGAAACATAGGTGATAAGAAAGGATCCAAAGACCAACTTTTAACTCAATTAAATGGCTTCCACCAAAAACTTGATACGAATACTACATCAAGCGGTCTGGAGTACTTGCTATTTCTACTTGAAGAATTAAAAAAAGATGATCCTAGATATTTCCTGATCGAGACAATTTCGCACTCATTTAAAGAAGTATTTAAAACAACGCCCCATGAAGTAGAGGCCAGAGAAATAGCCTTCAAGCTATGGAATTTTGTAGATTCTACAAACACAAAAGAATAAGATGATCTGTAACTAGGAGCAAGCTCGATAGATTGAGATTGCTCCTTTTTGTTTTCTAAATATAGATTATCCAATTCAGACTGCCTTTTCACGTTTGACTTTCACATGTTCTCTATACTTTCTCATAAAATAAAACAATTGAAATAATTAATTCTACTACTAAACAGAACATATATTTTGTTGTACAATGTAATAGTCTTTTTTTCTATAATCTCGTATAGGATGGAGGGAGTACTACTAAATGAATGGTACAGCACATGCAACAATTGGAGCAGCAACAGGATTTATTATAGCAAACAACCTTCAATCTACTCCTTCTCAAACACTTTTACTAATCGGGATCGGTACCGTATCAGGTTTACTTCCTGATCTTGATATCGATGGTAAATTAAGAGGAAAGATAACCTTATCTCATAAGATGTTTCGAGCGGTTGCACAATTAATTGGTGTTTTGCTTATTTGCTATAGTTTCTATGAAGGAGCAAATAATGAAAGGTACATTGGGATGGGAATCGGTTTAGCACTGTTGGCATTATCTTCATCGATCAAGCAAAAGCATATGCTAACCATTACCGGGATTGGTATACTAGCGGGTGGACTATCCTTACAGGAAATGTGGTTACTATTGCTAGGAATCTATATTCTTATTGCTTCCTTTGTAGCACACCGTACATATACGCATTCTATCTTGGGGGTTATTTTCTTTGGGTTTATTGCTGCTAACCTAGAATCCTCACTTGCTGTTGACGGCGTTTACTATACCTGCCTCATTGGGTATATTAGCCACTTAGTTGGAGATAGCAAGTTCCTCCCGTTTAACAAACGAGGCATTAAGCTTTTTCTACCAATTTGGTCCAAGGACATGTAAGTAAGTTAGGAGTTAGTGATAGCATTTTCTCCAAATGCCACTAACCTCTTGCTCTTCATCCCATGAAGTTCAGATTCAGTCGTAACTAGGTACGGTTGCTTCAAACCAACCTATGTATCTTCTACCAGTTCTCTATTAATATAGTGTTCCCACATGCTTCCATATGCTTTGTTTTCCCTCATGTCCCTTCTTGTTGATGGAAAATTAGATCAACAAATAATTGCTACTATACTTTTTTCAACTCAGTCAGTTTTCAGTTGTTTCCAAATAGAATTGCACTAAAGCTCCCATAAATTAGATTTAATGCCGCATGGCCATCTCTTCAGCCTTCTTTTTTGCTTTAAATTACGAAGAAATAGTATTTGTCTTCATCATCGTGTACGATGATGAAGACATAATTATTTTTATTACGGAGTGATTACATGAAAAAGGTATTATATATTCTATTGATGGGGGCTGCTGTTACAATTTTTCTCATATCGAATAGTGCTAATGCAGGGCAGGAAAAGGTCATATATGTATCTATAAATGGAAATGATCAAAATGATGGTACAAAATTAAAGCCATTTCGCACGCTAAATAAAGCCGCTACAAAAGCTAGTGCAGGAACTACTGTCTTCATACGAAAAGGAACTTACAACGAAAAGCTTGTCGTTAAACATAGTGGTACAAAAACAAAACCAATTACTTTTAAAGCCTACAAAAACGAGAAGGTAGTTGTTAGTGGAAAGGACCTAAAGGATGCTGAAGAGAATACTTCGTTAGTTACAATAAATAATAAAAACTATGTTACAGTTAGTGGTTTAATCATACAGGATTTAACTAGTAATGTAACAAATGAAACAGTAATGGGAATTTATGTTACAGGTTCTAGCAGTCATATTACTTTAGAAAATAACCATGTGCAGCGTATTGAAACTCATGCAAATGATGGAAATGGGCATGGAATTGCGGTATATGGAACCTCTCCAATGGTAGACATAAACATTTTAAATAATACAGTGGAAGATTTAAAGCTGGGCTCAAGTGAATCGATTGTACTCAATGGTAATATAAATGGCTTTAAAATAGAACATAATCTTGTTCGCCGAAATGATAATATAGGCATTGATATTATCGGTTATGAAGGAATATCTAATGATAAGAAAAATGACTATGCACGAAATGGCTTCATAAAGAATAATCAAGTTTATGATATTTCCTCTTACGGAAATCCAAGTTATGGAGAAGATTATAGTGCAGGTGGTATTTACGTAGACGGCGGAAAAAATATAACTATTGAAAAGAATACCATCTATCATTGCGATATCGGTATTGAAGCAACCTCTGAACATGCTGGGAAATATGCGGAGCATATTACAATTAGAAATAATATTATTTATGAAAACTATTACACAGGCATATCAATTGGCGGATATGATAAAGAACGAGGTGGTACGAAAAATTCCATTATCTCCAAAAATATTATTTATCGAAACGATACGAAAGGGTTAGACGGGGGACAGCTTTTATTACAGCATAATATTAAAAAAAATGTGATTAAAAAAAACATTTTAACTGCTGGACCATCTCGTCTATTTATTGCTAACCATTTTACAACAAATTATGCCAACAAGTTAATAATGAATGTATTTCATAAGGAAGTAGGAAGAACAGGTATTTGGGTATGGAAAGAAGAAGCATACACTTCTTTTCCTGAATTTAAAATTACTTCAAAAAGCGATTTAAAATCCAGTTACCTAGACCCAAAATATGAAAATGAAAACCAATATAATTTTAATTTAAAGAAGGATTCACCTGCAAAAAATATTGTAGAGAACTAAGTGCTATAAGTTCCTGTAAAAGAGGCTACATAGTAAGGGCTGTCACCAAAAAGCCAGTTTAAATTTCGGGAACAGCCCTGTTCGTCTATCAGCTATCAGCAGATTTACTGCATCATTATTGTGTTTCCAGTTCAATCCGTTGTTGTATCGCCATCATCTCTTTCGTGAGCAATGTGATCCTATTTAAAATGGAAGGATCTACGATTTCATTATCATCATTATATGAGTCATTATGAATAAAAACACTACAAGACGGTACGATCCCTTTTAAATAAGAAAGTATCGGTTTAAGCTGGTATTCAGACACAAGAAAATGCTTTTCAGATCCGCCCGTTGTTATAATTCCTGTCACTTTAGATTTGAAAGCGTCCACAGGAAAATGATCGAGCAGGTTTTTTAACACACCTGAGATCGAAGCTTGATATATTGGGGAGCCAAATACAATGATATCTGCTGCTAAGACTGTATTTACAACATACCAAGTATCTTCGTTATAATAAGCTAAAGGGGTTCCACGAACAAATTCAACTTCATAGTCTTTTAAATCGATTAACTCTGTCTCGACATCTTTTTGCTGGCGTTTTGCAGCAAGTAAAACCTCGTGCACAGCTTGTGAGGTTTTCTCTCCAACTATTGATCCGGAAATTCCAACAATTTTCACTGGTTTCCCCCCTTTTTTATATTCTGTATATGTATGGAATAATGCGCCAGAATAGCACATCATTCCATTTATTTGCATTATTTCACAGCTAACTCATATTTTTCAGCAACTACGTCCCAATTAATAATATTAAAGAAATTCTCAATGTATTCTGGACGTCGGTTTTGATACTTAAGGTAATAAGCATGCTCCCACACATCAATACCTAAAATCGGTGTTTTTCCTTCTGAGATTGGGTTGTCTTGATTTGGTGTACTTATTACTTCTAGCTTACCAGTTTGATTAACAACTAACCATGCCCATCCAGATCCAAAGCGAGTTGTCGCTGCATCAGCGAATTTTTGTTCAAAACTGCTAATACTTCCAAATGCTTCTTTTATCGCTTCTGCCAGTTTTCCAGCAGGTTCAGCTGCTTCTTTACCTGGTGCGATAATTTCCCAGAAAAGCGTATGGTTTAAGTGTCCTCCACCATTATTACGTACCGCTGTGCGGATATCTTCTGGTACTGCTTCCAAATTACTAATAATTGCTTCTAATGATTTGTCTGCTAATTCAGCCTTACCTTCTAGTGCAGCATTTAATTTGTTTACATATGTTTGATGGTGCTTCCCATGATGAATCTCCATAGTAGTTTGATCGATGTACGGCTCCAATGCATTTGTTGCATACGGTAGTTCAGGTAATTCAAATTTTGCCATAAAAAATTCCTCCACCCTTTTTATTTTGTACTTATTATACTTATTGGTATAATAAGTATGTAAAAAGGATATCGCATCAATTTGTTAAAAGCAATTTATATGCTCAAAAAACCCTAATAATTTTGTTGGTCACATAGTTTCTTTTTGCTTTTAACTATTGCTACTTTTTTATACAATAAAGGAAATCTATATTCTGCCATATCAATGACCAGGTTTAGTATGAGCCTAGACTTGTTGCTTCTTATACAGACAGTGACCGTAATTTCCTAAAAAGAGGTGTTAATTAATTATGGAAAGGATTACTACGAAAGATAAGATACTTCATCTATTAAAAAAAGAGGTTAAATTGACTGTTGGTGAACTGAAAAGGCATTTGAATATCACAGATATGGCAGTTCGAAAGCATCTTTCTATTATGGAAAAAGACGGGCTTATCTTTTCAGAAGAAGTAAAACAATCGATGGGAAGACCGATGCAACAGTATTCGTTATCGGAAAAAGGCGAATTATTGTTTCCAAAAAGCTATGAAGGGTTAAGTGTAGAATTTTTAAACGATATTAGAGATTTGCATGGAGATGATTCCATTCAGCGATTATTTCAAAGACGAGAAAATCGTTTAACGAACGAATATAATATTCGGATGTACCAAAAATCCCCATCTGAAAGAATAAAAGAAATGGAAATGATTCAAAATGAAAAAGGTTATATGGCGGATATCACAAAGATTGACGCAAACACCTATGAGCTTACTGAATATAATTGTCCTATTATGGCAGTTGCTAAAGAATACAAAATTGCATGCCGATGTGAAACCTCCCTGTTTCAAAAGGTATTACAAACGGATAATGTTACACGAACAAGCTGCAAAACAGAAGGAAATGATCACTGTCGGTTTTTAATAGCATTTTAATACCGATTGTAATCATTTCCCTTTTCATTCAATAGAAATATAAAGTGAAACTTCAATCAGTGGGGGGTGGTTTATCAACCCACTGATTGTTAGGTGAACCGCTTGGAGCGGCGATCTTATTGCTAGTTATATGCGGGATAAAAATGTTAAAAGACTACTTTTACACTTGTCGTTTATACCATGCTAATAAATATTCTGCGAGTTTTTTTGGTGTATTGCGAAAAGCATCATTCGTACTTCCAGCCATATGAGCAGTAATTGTCACATTATCTAATTGTAAAAATGGACTACTATCTCCTAATGGTTCATGATCAAATGTATCAATCGCTGCTCCCGCAATTTCTTTATGCTGTAATGCTTTAATAAGGTCTGTTTCCTTCATAAGTGCTGATCTAGCAGAGTTAATGACTACAGCCGTATTCTTCATTTGTTGGAAATGCTCATAGCGAATCATATGCTTCGTTTCATTCGTCAATCGACCATGCATAGAAATGATATCTGATTCGGTAAGCACCGTATTTAAATCAACCTGTTCAAACGTTGTTTGCCCATGAAAATACGGGTCGTAGAAAATAATTCGAGCATCAAATCCACTTAAGAAGCGACCAACTAATTGGCCAATGTTTCCAAATCCGATTAAGCCAATTGTCCTCTCTTCAAGTTCAGGTATAAAGGAACTATTCGGAAAGTCTTTACGCCATTCACCTTGTTTTAGAAAAGCATGAGATCTTGCAATATTACGAATTTCTGATAAGATGAGTCCAACCGTAAACTCAGCTACACTTCGCGCGTTGCGTCCTGGTGTATTCACCACTTTAATATGCTTTTCTCTGGCTATATCATTATTTACGTTTTCTGTTCCCCCACGAAGTACACCTATTACTTTTAAATTGGTTGCAGAAGAAATTACCTTCTTATTTATAGGAGCAAATTGTGTAATGATCATATCAAACGTATCCATATCTTCTAGTAAGTCGTTCGGTACGTCAACAACCTCACTCCCGCCTTGTTCAATCGCTAGATTATCCTTTTGCAACTGCTCTAAATTTTCATGTTTCCATTCACGTATCGTAACTTCGATACCAGCTTCCTTTAATTTGGTTAGGCCTTGTTCCATCATTTCTTTTGTAATAAATAAGTCAGCAATGGCTAAACATTTCAATTTCCATAACCCCTTTTTTGTTTTATGTTTATCGCATCAACATGCCACCTGTAGCATCAATGGTTGCACCAGTAAGGTAGTTTGCCTTCTCTGAGACTAAGAAAGTTGCTATATCAGCAATTTCTCTTGGTGATGCAACTCGCCCCAGCGGAATACGATTCATGTAGTATTCTTTATTTTTTTGTAATGAGTCTTTAATCATATCTGTTTCCACTATCCCTAAAGCAAGGTTATTTACATTTATTTCGCTTTTTGCTAATTCACGTGCAAGCGAAATCGTAAAACCAACCATTCCAGCTTTACTTGCTGCATAGTGAGCATGACCAGTCGTCGATCCATGAAATGCTGCTTGCGAGGTAATATTAAGAATCTTTCCTGATTTCTTTTTGTCTAAGCAATGATTAGAAAAAGTTTTACATGTTTGAAATACACTGGTTAAATTAATATCAAGAGTTTCCTTCCAATCCTCCAATCGCATATCTTTCACGTAACTTGTCGGCCATACACCTGCATTATTAATCAAAACGTCTACATCACCGAAATACGCAATACTTTTAAGCACTACTTCTTTTGCTGCATGAGCATCCGCAAGATTCACTTGAAAAGCTACGGCTTTGCAGCCCAAAGCTCTAATTTCACTTACTACATCTTGGGCTTTTTCTTGACTTCCTTGATAGGTAATAGCTATATTAGCACCTTCTCTTGCTAAAGCTAGTGCTGTTTCCCTACCAACGCCTCTTGAACCTCCAGTAATAATGGCTACTTTTTCTTTTATCCCTAAATCCATCGCTACTACACCCCTACCTTCCAAATTTGCTCCATCTTCTCTAGCGTTTCTTTATAAAGCTTATATTTTGTTGCATACACTTCGGCTCTGTTCGGATTTGGCTTAATGATATGTTCTACATGTACCATATTTCTAGCAGCTTCATCGATTGATCGGTAATATCCAGTCATTACCCCTGCACACATTGCTGTTCCAAGCGTTCCATGTTCTTTGACTTCAACAATTTCCAGTGGGATTTGTAGACAATCAGCAAACATTTGTAACCAAATAGCTGATTTAGTTACACCGCCAGCAATTCGCGATGATTCAAGTTGGTCATTATATTTCGTCAATCGTTCAATATGATATAAATGACTAAAAACAATACCTTCATACACCGCTCTTAAGAAATGCTTCAATTGATGCCAGCTATTCATTCCGATAAAACAAGAATTGGCATTCGGCACTGTATTGGAACCGAATAAAAATGGAAAAAACAAAAGATTACTCTCCTCAGGCTCAGTTGAAGCTACTAGTTCGTTACAAAGGTCATATATAGAACTTCCTTGTTTTTCAGCTTCTTGTTTTTCTACAGACATAAATTTTTCAATAAACCATTCCAAATTACTTGCTGAAGTTGGGCTTGCTTCTGTTGTAAGCCAATAATCAGACAAACAATAAATAGAAGTCATAAATAAATCCTTGTCTACAATTGGTTTCCTAGTAATATATTCATTTATACTCCAAGTCCCCGCTACAATGCATAATTTATCTTCTTCAACCAAGCCTGATGCTACAGCCGACGCCGCGATATCAAATATTCCTCCTGCAATTGGCGTCCCCTCCTTCAGCCCTGTTGCTAATGCAGCTTCTTTCGTAACATATCCGCAAATATCGGTTGATTGCTTAAGAGGAGGTAGCTTTGGCAACATTTTACTTAAACCAAAAAATTCAAGTAAATGCAGATCATAGCACTGATCTTTTACATTGATTAGATTCGTACCTGAGATATCAGTCAATTCCAAATAGGCTTCTCCAGTTAATTTAAACCTAATGAGATCTTTAACCATGAATACATAATCCGTTTTTTCTATTACCTCGGGTTTATTATCTTGCAACCACGCTAACAACGCTACCGGTTGGCCTGCCCACACAGATTGCATTGTTTTCGGCAATATTTCTGATTCAAACCTCGGATTAGCGTACCATTTCTCAATATAGCTTTTCGCACGGTTATCGGTAGAGATAATACCATTGTAAGTAGGGTCACCACTTTTGGTTGTTAAATATAAACCGTTACCATGTCCAGTAATGGAAACTCCAGCTATTTGTTCTGAATCAATGTTTGATTTCTTTAGTACCTCTTTAATAACCGTTACGTTGGCATTCCATAACTCATTAATGTCACGCTCTGTATGAAATGGCTTTGGCATAATCATCGTTGTCTTTTGAGAAGCAATTGCCACTTCTTTTCCAGATAGCGAATAGAGTGCTGCCTTTGTAACTGTTCCCCCATTATCAATACCTAGTAAATACTTATTCAAAAAAATCATTCCTCCCTATCCAAAAAATGATGCAATTTTAATTAATAACCAACCTAGCGGCGTTGAAGCTCCACCAACAAGATTTGCAAGCTCTGTTGTATCGCTTATGTTGTCAGGTAAAGTAACGTTTGCTAGATTAGCAGCTTCCGTAAAAGCTGTAGCGATATCTGTTCCGATATATAACACCATCGTCATAATTACCAGCCCTGTAATGTATAACCGAACCATATTTTGTTTTAAATAAGGTGCACACATCGCAAACAAAAATGAAAGCGATGCCAAGTCAGTGAATGGTAATAATCGGTTGCCAGGTAGGATAATTGCAAGTAAAAGCGTAGATGGTATCATCAACAAACCGGTTGCAAGTACAGCAGGATGACCAATTAACAACGCTGTGTCCATAGCAATGTAAAACTCTCTATCTGGAAACTTTCGTTTTAAAAACGATTCTGCTGCTTCACGAATTATTGATAATCCCTCTACAAGTACGTCAACCATCTTAGGTAAAAGTACCATTACCGCTGCTACTGTTACAGCTAACGTTAAAACAGAGCTTATATTAAATCCCGCTAAAATCCCTAACAGTGCTCCAATGATCGCCCCCAATGTAAGGGGTTCTCCCAATATCCCGAATTTTTTAGTAATCGATTCAGGATCTGCCTCCACTTTACGTAATCCGGGTATACGCTCGATTATCCAATTTATAGCTATTCCAAATGGCACAAAAACTGCTGTAGTCCCGTGTGGGAATGATATCCCTTTTAAATTATAGTCTGATTGGATCCGTGGAGCAGTTACATCGCCAATGATCAAAACCACTATAAAATGAAGCAGTGATGCAACAACAGCTATCGATATACTCCCAGTTATACTATAAACGAGTGCACCTGTTATCATGAATATCCAGAAGTTAAATATATCAATATTGACTGTTTTTGTTATATTAAACACTAATAGAATTATATTTACTAGGATGATGCTAATTACTGCAAAAGGAACAATCGGTGTTCCCCAGCCAATTGCAGCTGCTACTGGCCACCCCGGATCGATCACCGTCAGTTGCAAATCAAATCGCTTTACCATTGCTTCTGCTGCAGGTCCCATACTCTCAAGAAGAAGTGTAATGATTAGATTTATACCCATAAAACCAATTCCTACAAGCATGGCAGCTTTAAAAGCACGACCTAACCTAATCCTAAAACATAGTGCTAAAATTAAGAAAATAATTGGCATCATAACTGACGGACCTAGATCAATAACCCAGTTTATTATTTCCATCCTTCTATTCCCCCTTTTTTTGTGCATGAAAAAACCCCCAAAGAAGACAGCCCTTTGTCTGTCAGCTTTGAGGGAATTATCACCTAATCACAAATACCCCTTCGCTATTTTGTTTTACCAAAGCTCTCTATTACTTGTCGTCACAGCAACAAATCCCCCATGAAGAATTTTATTTATTTTATCTTTTGTATCTAGAAAACCACCCGCAAGCAGGCTTGCTTCTGGGACGATGGATTGAATCCGTTCGACAAAATGAATAGCAAACGGTCCTGGTAAAATTTCAACACCATCAAAATGCGTATTTTTTAACGATTTCAATGACTGATCCAACGAACGAGAATCAAACAAGAAGATACGATAGATTGTCAGCATTCCCATTTTACTTGCAGCGTTTAATACACGTTGATTCGGAGAAATAACCCCATCGACTTTAAACATCTCTTTTAACCATTTAACACCCTTCGTATCTTTCGTTAACCCTTCAACCAAATCTAAATGTACGATGACTTTTTTACCAGCTTGGTGACAACGATTCGTTAGCTCTTTTAAATTGCCAATATGCACTTCAGAGAGAAATATATATGTTGACTTACTTGAAAGCGCACTTTGCAAATCCTTTAGTTGTCTTATAGAAGGGATTACAGTCTTTTGCGAAAACATCGCCCTCACCCCTTTTTTAAAGCGCTTGCAACTATTACTCTAGAAAACTTCAAAAAAAGTGTCAAGCTCTACGTATTTTACTAGCTATTATGTCTGATAAACTTCATACGCTTCTTCAGCTGTACCATTTTTATGAATAATTGTATTCAAACCAGCTACCACTTTTGATGGGTGTTCATTTTGCGTAATATTACGTCCTACAGCCACGCCTTTCGCTCCAGCATCCATACAATGCTTAACAAACTTAAAATAGGCTAACATGTCATTTGTCTTAGGTCCACCTAAGGCAAGCACAGGTCGTTGAGCAGCTTTCACAATCTCTACGTCACTAGCTTCACCAGAAAATCTAGTCTTAATAATATCAGCACCGAGCTCCGTCCCCATTCTTCCTGCAGAGGCGATGACTTCCGGTTGATTGGAGGCTTCACTACTTATCGCATAACCAAATGGTAATGTTTCGCACATAAATGGCATATTCCACTTATCTGCTTCACGTGCCAAATTAGCAGCTATTTGATGTGAACTTGCTTCATTCGTAGTTCCTGGAAACGTCATTGAAATCACACCATCAGCACCGAGTTTTAATGCATCTTCAACTGTAATTAATCCAGTTGTATTTGGAACACTTGCATCAAACAGTTCTGTCGATATATCCGCACGTACTACCATGCCGACATTGGTAAAAGTATCAGCATATGTTTTAGCCATGCCATATGTCACAAGTACTGCATCTAGCCCATTTTCAATCATGCTTGGCAATTGAGCGATTGCCTTATCAATACCGGTCGTTTTCGTTGAAAAATAATACCCATCAAGAGCCAACGTTATTGACTTTCCATCTTTTGCAAATAGATTTGCCATTCGTCTAGTTTTTTGCATGCTATCTCCCCAATTTCTATAATATAGACAACAAAAAATCCCCACAACCAACTGACAGTTAACTGCCAATTATTGCAGGGATTCACCTAAGCACATACCCAATTGTTAATGCTATTTTGTTGTCGACTTTCATTAATTTTATCATATAGGATGGAGAACTATCTGTCAAGACTATTTGAATGCGCTTTCCTTAGGCGTTAGCAACATATAGCCTTAAAAAGGCAAGATGCTTTTGTAAGGGAAAGCTTTTACCTTAATGAATTAAAAGAAGTATTCTGCTTCTTTCTTTTCGCGAATAGCTGTATATGTTTCGGTTAATGCAATTGTATCTTCCACTAAACGGTCAACTCGGAATCGCACATCATCATTAATTATTTCTTTTTGATAAAAGTCCTGTTCCTCAATAAATACATAAGACGGAACTATCTGTGCTTTCATATACGTTAAAATTGGTTTCAGTTGTTGTTCAAGGACCAAATAATGTTTTGGCGAACCAGCAGTTACTAGCATACTTACAACTTTATGAAGAAATGCGTTTACTGGAAGTAAATCAAATATATTCTTTAACGTAGCTGGAATCGATGCTTGAAATATAGGTGTTCCGATAATAATTGCATCTGCCTCCATAATTAATTGGGTAACATATTTTGTATCCCCTTCATAATCTAAATAATGACGGCCGTCACTGAACTGAACGTCATATTCTGCTAAATCCATGAAAGTAACGCCTACATGTGGATACGTATTCTTAATTGTTTTCATCGTATACTTTATAGCCGTGCTCGTTTTCGTACCAATCTTTGACCCAGACATCGCAACAATTTTCATTTTTTCCTCCTATTTTTCTGCTGTATATTTTTTAATGGCTGGTAGAATTTCAGCACCAATGATCTCGATATTTTTCTTTAAACGATCAAATGGAACACCACCAAAATCAATTTGGGCAATATAACGTTGATGCCCAAATAATTCATGCTGGTATAAGATTTTTTCAATAATCTGTTGTGGACTACCTATATTCATAACATTATGCGGATCTGCTCCTTGTGCAAAATGCTGTTTAGGAAATCCTTGTCCATTCGTTAGCTTCATTCCTTCATTTATATGAGGATACATTTCACGTAAAGCTTGCTGGGAAGTTTCTGCTGCATAAAAGAAGCCAGCAGTCGCGACTGGTAGCTTAGATGAATCGTGCCCACTTTTATTAGCAGCTTCACGATATGCATCAATCGAACGTTTAAAGCTTGTAGCTGGACCACCTAAATGAGCAAGAAACATTGGAACTCCAGCGTAACCAGCCTTGATGGCGCTAGCCGAAGAACCACCAACAGCTCGCCAAATTGGCATAGAATCATTTTTCGGACGTGGGAGAACTTCAGCGCTATTTAACGGCGCACGAAATTCACCTTGCCAATTAACTATCTTCTCTCGATTGATTTTTAATAACAATTCGAACTTTTCCTCAAACAATGCTTCATAATCGTGTACATCATAGCCCAATAAATCAAATAATCCAATCCTTGATGCACGCCCAGCTACAATCTCAGCTCTTCCCTTTGAAATGAGATCAATGGTTGCAAAATTCTCATATACTCGTACTGGATCAGATGTGCTTATAATCGTCGAAGAACTTGCAAGCTTTATCTTTTCTGTTGCTTGGGCAATTGCTGCTAATACTACGGCGTGTGCCTGCGTTGCAAAATACTCCTGATGGCTCTCCCCAACACTAAAGAAATCGATACCTGCTTGTTCAGCTAACTTAGCAAATTCAATTATTTCATGTATACGTTCTTGTGCAGAGATACGTTCTGCTGTTTTAGGATTTGGCAGGTGGTCCCCTAGTGTATAGATGCCAAACTCCATTCCTTTACGTCGATCAATGCGATAAGTTTCCATTGTTCATCCACCTTTCCAATTACCTCTTATAGTGTTATTGTAGTTTATAACCATCACAAATATAAGTACGCACTTTAAGGTGACCTAGTATACAAAATGATACTTAGGAGGAATAGAATGGATAAAATACCAGAAGAATGTCGTGTAGAAGATGCTTTAGGTATACTTGTTGGTAAATGGAAACCAATAATCCTTTTATATTTATTACAAGAAGGAACGAAACGCTTTAATGAGCTAAGAAAAAGGATGCCCGAGATTACCCAAAAGATGTTAACGAAGCAATTGAGGGAATTGGAAGAAGAAGATATTATTCAGCGGGTGGTTTACCCACAGGTTCCCCCTAAGGTGGAATATTCCATTACGGAGTACGGAAAAACCTTAGAACCAATTTTGGAAGCCATGCATGAATGGGGAACTAAACATACATTGCATAAATTAAAAAAAGAGGAACATAGAATGAAATAACCACTATTAACGAAAGCTTGAAGACAAGCGTATTTTAATTAAAGAATAGTACGCATAACTAATATGATAAAGTGAAACTTCAATCAGTGGAGATATTGTATATTCTCCCACTGATTGTTCGTACCACAAGGGTATGACCTAAAGGCCCTAGAATCAATCGGACATTTACTGGCAGTCAATCCCCTCTTATTCATATTGGTTCCACTTTATTGAAATGGGATCTTACTGCCAGTTAGATGTGGGATAAAGTTTCTCCGGAAATATACTTCGTTTTCCTTAGGTGGCTAGAGAGCCTCCTCGTGCTGGCACACTGTAAGGTCTCACCGGTATCTTTCCTCTTTAGGATTAAGGAAAGCTTCGGCAGCGATACAGAAAAAGCGCTCTTCTTTTTCAAGAAGTCTCGTATATCTCCGGAGATAGAGTAGTGCCTTAGGTCCATAGAATAGACCCGCCTGTAATAATCGTAATATTTACTTATCTATTGAAAAGGCATAAAGTCTATTCTTTTAATGCTGTTATTAGGACATCTAGGTTTTGATACATAAGTGAAAAATAATCCTGCTCATTTTGTATATCTTCTTCAGTAAGAACAGATAAATTATGCAGGTCAAGCGACTTTACATTTGTTTCATTTTGAATAACTTTCGCTACTTTTGGCTCTACATTCTGTTCAAACAATAAATAGTTAATCTCATGGTCATCGACAATATTTATAACATCCACTAGCTGCTGTTGAGATGGTTCATTGGATGGAGATAATCCAGAAATAGCAATTTGCTTAATCCCATAAGCCTCTTCCCAATATCCATATGCTGCATGGGTAACTAAGATTTCATTTCTACTTTGTGCTTGAATTTTTTCATGATAACTTTTGTTTAGTTCTTCTAATTTGGATTTCAAATCCGTAAAATTATTTTCAAATTCCGCTTCTGCTTCAGGCTGTAATTCTACTAATAAATCTTTAATATTTTCAGCAATCGTGATAGCTCGATTTGGATCTAACCAGACATGCGGGTCTTTGTCACCATGATTATGGTGATGTTCCTCAGGTTCCTCGTCATGATTATGGGACTCTTGTGTATGCTCTTCTGTTTCATGGTCTTCCTGTCCATAATCGTGATGGTGCGTTTCTTCTTCCTCTTCCATCTCATTATGATGATGTCCATGGTCATGGTCATTTTCTTCGACATGACTGTGATGATGCTTATGCTCTAATAAAGGTATTCCTTTAGATGCTTCTAGTACAGTAACACCTTCGTCTTTTAATGCTTCCTTGATACTTTCCGCATAAGCTTCCATTTGGGCTCCGTTGTATATAAATCCATCCGCCTTAGCAATCTCAACCATTGTCTTGGATGTAGGCTCATATGTATGAGCATCTGCACCTAAAGGTAGAATCGATTCCACTTCCACATGCTCTCCACCTATTTGCTCTGTAAAATAGGTCAAAGGATATAACGTTGTATAAATTTGTAACACCTTATGATTTTCACCAGCTTCCGACACAGATACTTCCTTCGCTACATTGCAGCCAGTCAAAAATAAAATAATAAAAGCAATATAGATACTAAACTTATAATATTTTTCCAAGTCGCTTCTCCTCCTTCATAAAAAACGTAATCATTACGATTTATATGCAAGAGGTAACCAATCAATGTAGGATATAGTTATTATTAATTTTTCCATCCTACCAGCTTGATTTCTTGACTCCTGGTAGTTGCCCCTTATGGGCATAATCTCTAAATGCGATTCGTGACATACCAAATTTCCTTAGGTACCCCTTTGGTCTACCGGTTACTTGACATCGATTTGTTAATCTTGTTGGTGAAGAATCTCTCGGTAGCTTTCGTAATGCTTCATAATCACCTTTTGCTTTTAATTCTCTACGAATCTCAGCATACTTTTTTACCATTGCCTGACGTTTTTTCTCTTTGACTACTTTTGCTTTTTTAGCCACCATATCCCTCCTTTCTAAATTTCATGCTTCAATATAAGAAGTCGCACATTAAATCGTAATGATTACGATTAAATATTATACTTATAATCGTTGGTTTTGTAAATAGTAACGATTACGTTTTATGAAAGATTAGTTCAAATAGTTGGTTTTCTACCTATAAATGTGTAACCTTGAAATAAGAATAAGAAGGGGTGAATCGAAATGAACCTATCTATACCAGAAGTCACTTTAAATGATGGGATGGCTGTACCTTTTGTCGGTTTTGGTACATATAAACTAAATGGGAATCAAGGTGTAACAGCAATTAGCAATGCGATACATGCAGGTTATCGATTAATCGATACGGCGTATAATTATGAGAATGAAGGAACAGTCGGAGAAGCAGTGCGTCGAAGTTCTGTCCATAGAGAGGATTTAATAATTACATCGAAATTACCAGGTCGTTACCAAGCCTATGACAAGGCTATAACTACTATTCAAGAATCCCTATATCGAGCGAATTTATCTTATTACGATTTATATCTTATACATTGGCCAAATCCAAAGCAGAATACGTATATCGAAGCATGGCAAGCATTAATAGATGCCAAGAAATGGGGACTCATTCGTTCAATTGGGGTATGTAATTTTCTACCTGAGCATTTGGAACGTTTAGAAGAAGAAACTGGTGTGCTGCCAAGCCTCAACCAAATTGAACTACATCCATTTTTCAATCAGGAAGAACAGAGAAAATGGCATGAAAAGCATAACATTCGTACACAATCATGGAGTCCATTGGCGCGAGCAAATGAGGTATTACAAAATGAAATAATTAATGACATAGCGAAAAACCATCAAAAATCTAATTCGCAGATTATCTTACGCTGGCATTATCAGCTTGGTTCTATTGCAATTCCGAAGTCTGCTGCATACGAGCGACAGCTTGAGAATATATCCATTTTTGATTTTTCTTTAGAAGAGTCGGAAATGGAGGCAATCGCAACCCTAACTCGACCGGATGGTAGAAATAAAGACCAAGACCCTGCAACCTATGAAGAATTTTAAGGAGAAACATTGATTAGTCAGAAATAAAACAAGTACTGTCTGACCCTAAAAGAGACAAATACGTCTCTGAGATCAGACAGTATAACCTTTCAAACATTCCGACGTTACCATTGTCTAGCTTTCGAACTCTTTAATTCTGCTATATTCATCCATCATCCATGCCATAATTTATGAATTTTAGATACATCCGGGTATTACTGATCTGAAGAATGCAAACTGTCTTTCAAAAAAGTTTATGTAGCTACTAATCAGCACCAAGTCAACATGCGGTTAGCAACTTATATCGTTGGTATTCGAAAAATGGCAGAGGCTTCTCTTTTAGAGGCTGGGTGTAATTATTAGGAAAATTTCTGAACGACTTCGCTTACAGTATAAACAAAATAGCCGGGATATTTTCAAACGCAGAGTAGAAAGATACATACATTAATTGAGGCTGAGACAAAAGAATGAAGAAACAATTAAAACTGAACGTTGATTAGTTGACATTAATCCGTGCACGCGGAAAGCGGGTATATTTTCACGGGGCGGCGATGATACTTCTATTTATAACATGATTATTCGTATTTTGAGTAAAAAGTTGTGTTTTGTCCCAGCTTCTTTTATTAAAAATAGCATACAGCATATCCCCTAATTGGATTAGTAAAAATAAGGATGTAGATAAAGCTATCATTGACAAATTAGGATACAAAAAACTATGTTTCTCAAAATAAGTAGACATAACATATTCATTTGTAAGTAAGCTTAAGCCTACCGTCCTCACGGAGAAGAATTGTTTTTATACGAACACACTTTGTATACACCCACTATATTATTAACAAAAATAGATTGACAATTTTATAATTTCTAATTAAAATAATTTTTATTCTTTTAAAAAATGTTATTATTGTTACGACTTTACTAGATGGGGGATACAATATGAGCATCGCTATAAAAAAACGAAAAATCAATATTTGGTGGTCACTCGTTCCATTAATAGTTATGATTATTGCAATGCTTTTAACCATTGTTGTTTTTGAAGGTGAACCTCACATACCACTCATTATCGGTACAGGGGTTGCTGCTTTGATAGCTTGGAAACAAGGTTATAATTGGAAAGAAATCGAAGAAATGATGTTTCAAGGAATTAAACTCGCTCTCCCGGCAGTACTTATCATCATGCTTGTCGGACTGACTATTGGTGCTTGGATTGGTGGTGGCGTGGTAGCTACAATGATTTATTTTGGCTTAAAAATTATTTCACCATCCATTTTTTTGGTAACGATTACAATCATATGTGGTATTGTTGCATTGACAGTTGGAAGCTCATGGGCAACAATGGGGACAATCGGTGTTGCCGGCATGGGTATCGGTATGAGTATGGGAATTCCCGTACCGATGGTAGCAGGTGCGGTTATTTCTGGATCCTATTTTGGCGATAAAATGTCGCCACTATCTGATACAACAAACCTTGCATCTGGTTTAACAAACACAGATTTATTTGTGCACATTAAGCATATGTTTTATACAACTTTCCCTGGACTACTGATTTCTCTGTTTGTTTTCGCTTACTTGGGAAAAGATTTCGGCAGGAATACCATTGAGAATGCTAATATTCAACAAACCATTGCAGATATGCAAGCGAATTTTGTTATCTCACCATATCTTTTGTTGATTCCATTACTTGTGATTATTTTGGTAGCATTAAAGGTACCAGCGATTCCTTCAATCGCTGTAGGAATTATTATGGGATTCCTATCTGAAATTATCATTCAAGGAGATACCATAGCCAGCGCACTAAATGTGTTACAAAATGGCTATTCCATTAACACGTCAAATGAGATGGTTTCTGAACTATTTAATCGCGGTGGATTAATGTCAATGATGTATACTGTATCCATGACAATTGTTGCCATGACGTTTGGTGGTATACTGGAATACTCTGGTATGCTGCAAGCTATGATGGATCAGCTTTTGAAAATTGTAAAATCGACTGGTTCTCTTATTGCATCAACGATCGGTGCTTGCTTTTTGACTAATGCTACTTGTTCAGAACAATATATCTCCATCGTTGTACCATCGCGAATGTTTGCCAAAGTATATTATGATAGTGGACTACATTCGAAAAATCTATCCCGATCATTAGAGGATGGCGGTACGTTAACATCTGTCTTTATACCGTGGAATACGTGTGGTGTGTTTATATATGGCACATTAGGTGTACATGCTTTTGCCTATGCACCATACGCTATTTTGAATTTTACAGTTCCATTAATCGGACTACTCTATGCCTTTACCGGATTTACGATTGCAAAAATGGATAGAAATCAAGCTAATGATATCAATACCTTAGAAAATGAAGAAACTAGAGAAAAGAAAAGTAAACATTATATATAGGTAGAGATAATTATGAAAATAACTGCTATAGAAGTATTGCCAAGTAAAATATAGGCTTGGAACGTATCAAGCTGTCCATAAACATGTCGGCAAAAAACTGCTATTCATGCTGATGTCAACCAAGGCTGGCATTCTTCTGCAGCTACCTTACAAGCTTTAGATAAATTACAACATGTGTCTTTAAACTAGCTTGAGCAGCCAGTTATAGCTGATGATATGGATTCTCTAGCAGAAATAAAATTGAAAACTACTACTCCAATAAGGATTGATGAAGGATTACATGGTTTTAAAAAAATGCGTGAAGTAATAGCCAAGCGCTCACCAGATAAAGTGAATATTAAACTGATGAAATGTGGTGACATGTACCTGCTATAAAGTTAGCCGCGATGGCAGAGACGGCTCGGATAGACTGTCAGATTGGTTCTATGGTAGAATATTCCATCGGGTCTGCTGCCGGCTTTTATATAGCTTTTTAGAAAAAGACAATTACAAGCGTAGAATTAACAGGTCCATTAAAGTTTTCAAAAGACGTTGGCAATTTACAATATAATGTTTCCATTTATTCAATTGAACCAAACACATCGGCCTAGGAATTGATTTGATGAATCCACACTACTTACATTGACAGCATACAAAGAAGGTGTCCATATGAATCATAAGATTATTGCTGAAGGAAAGCTTCCAAAGTCTAAGCAATCCTTTTATGTTAGATTCTTAACCGTTGATGATATACCACAAATTTTAGAGCTTCAACAAATAGTTGAGCAAGCAATGGAAGTACCAGCGGCTTTACAGACGCTGAGCTATGAAGAATATCGCCATATTTTAACTGGAAATGGCTCAATGATTGGTATCTTCATTACGAACAAAATGATTGCTTTTCGAGCAATGCTCATTCCAAATATTGATGAACATGAACATTTAGGCATAGATGCTGGACTTTCGAAAGAAGAACGGTTAAAAATGATCTATCCAGAAATATCTAATGTACATCCTGACTTTCGTGGGAATCGACTACAAACGTATATGGGGGAATTACTATTTACAGAAGTAGACAAAGAGCGTTTTCAATATGTAGCAACCACAGTTGCACCATTCAATATTCCAAGTATTAAAGATAAGATTGCCTTAGGAATGGAAATAATCGCACTCAAAAAGAAATATAACGGAAAACTTCGTTACATACTACTCCGTGATTTCACAAGAGAATTTAATACTACTATAAAGAAAAAAATCGTTCGAATGATGGATTATGAAACACAGAAAAAACTACTGGAAGAAGGTTATCGAGGAGTTTCTATCCAAATAGATAATGACACGTATGTTCATTATAAAAAAAACTGAGCAAAATTCGCTCAGTCCTTATCACTACATGCTCAGATTTTACGCTTCCTCTAGTAGCTATTATGGAATAGCTACTGCTTGACCACAACTCCGGCTACCCACTTCCCTTTCCGTGGGGTTTGTCCTTCAGCTAACTTTTTTAGCAAAACCCGCTCAAAAAAGTGGATCTTCAGGTCAAACATTTCCCACAGGAGTTGAAGTGGCCGGCCTTCGCTATTATCAGGCTCTACAACGCTAGCATGAAGTAACACAGCTGCTTTTATACTCACGGATAGCGATTTTAACTTTACCCATTGTAAAAAAAGTCAACCTATTACTTATGACAAGAATTGTTGCACCTTCGCATAGCGGAGACTAATTACGTAGACTCCTGCGGGATTAGCGCGAGCCGAAAATCCACTTTGCAACGTGTTCTTCTTTGCAAAGTTAGTTGAGGCCGTGCCCACGGAAAGCGAAGTAATTAGTCGGAGCATTGCCAATATACATCTAACATTTCAAAATAACTACTTGGCTTAACGCAGTCATTGCACTAATTTTATACTTTCTTAACTTATAAAAAATAAACAATATAAAAAAAGAACGGCATTTTGCAATGATCACATAAAGTTAGATACAGTTATTTCATTAGGTAACTGTTTGGGCATGAGCACGATATAGTAACCGGGCTCATGCTTTTTAATTAGTGTATTTAAAATCACAAACTATGCTTGTGTGAAAATAACCTTTAAGAGCTGTAACAAAAGAATCGTAAAATCTCTGTCCGTTCGGGAATGCGAATAGGATTTTTACTTACGATGATGTATTACTCTCGTAAAATTAACAACAATATCCCATCTATCTACCCTTTGCTTATCCGAAGTAAATAGATCATTCACTTCTATCATTTCCAACGAATGAATGAGAAATCTACTAGATAGACAGCTGCGATTGCCCCTCGATCACGAAGTATACATACTGGATCATACCATTTAGTATGACAAAGCGAATAGCAAATGGTGTGGAATGCCTTCTTCTATACATTAGCGATTCAATGGATTCATTTGTCTATTTTTTAGCATATGATTAGGTTTTATATCATCTATCATCTTACACATTACAATACTAAAAGTAAAAGGTAGCTGTTCCCGAATTTTTGTTATGACGGAATAACATGGTTAATATAGTAAAGTTTCATTAAACTATCAAAATTATAAACAGCTAGATGGCTACTGTGACTTGTTGCTAACAGGAACCAATCCTATTGACTAATTAAACAACCTCTGATACAACTGCCTCATCGTCATGGATATTTTTCCCTCTATCTATTTTCAGACTCATCATGACAATGAATGAGATGCAGTATAGCGCTGCTAAGTATGTCATTGCTAATGACATACTGGCGTGTTCGAGAATAAAACCTACTAAAATTGGAGATAGTCCACCAACGGCCCTCCCAAAATTAAAAATGGTGTTTGTTGCCGTACTTCTAATATCAACACGATAGAAACGGCTTATTAAGGCTCCATATCCAGCAAACATCCCATTTGAAAAGAATCCAACAATCGCTCCGCCGATGAGTACACCAGTACTTCCAGTTGCATATGCGTACATAAATACAGCAGCCGCAGAAGCAAGGAGGAAAATACCATAGGAAACCTTTAAACCAAATCTATCTATAAACCTACCAAAAGTCAGCATCCCCGTAATCATTCCTACAGCAGTACTGATTGTCCAGATTGCTGAGCTTGAAACAGATAATCCTTGAGATTGCTGTAGCATCGTTGGAAGCCAAATCATTAAACCATTATAACCAGCGATTTGTACAGTTGCCATCACAGCTAAGCCGATCGTTGTTAATGCAACACGTGGCGAATGAAACAGTTGCTTTAGCTTACCTTGTTTTTGAATTGCCGGTTTTTGCTTCTGTGCTGCTAGCCATTCTGGTGATTCTTGCAAATTTCTTCTAACAAAATAAGCAAATATAACTGGAATGATTCCAACTAAAAACAAGCCCCTCCAGCCAAAAATTGGTAAGAGCACAGAACTTAAAACAGCGGCTATAATAACTCCGAACTGAGCGCCAATACTGACATAAGAAGAAGCGCGCCCTTGCTTATTTTTCGGCCATGCTTCTGCGACAAGCGCCATACCAATACCGTATTCTCCGCCAGCCCCAAGTCCTGCAATAAATCGGAAAATATATACTTGTTCAATGTTAGTTGCCAATCCAGTTAGCGCCGTACCAATCGCAAACAGGAAAATCGTATACGTAAAAATACGTACTCTACCAAACTTGTCCGCTAATATACCAAAGATTATGCCGCCGATAAGCATACCTATATTTGTAATAGATGATATAAATCCACCCGTAGTTAAATTAATTTGAAAATCAGCAACGATTAAAGACATAGCAAAGGAAATGAACATAATATCCATGCCTTCTAATGTTAAACCAGTTACGGAAGCTACCACTGCTTTGTTACGATATTTCATTTTTTGTCTCCTTTCAAGCCTCACTGGACTTCGTTTAAAGGTATTGAGTTTTCATCCGAAGCTTATTTAGTGTTAATATAAAATAAAATACCCTTTATCCAGAAGAGGAAAAGGGCATGAACGGTTATTTTAATAACTATAATAGTCACGTCACTACCCTTTTTGGTCTCTCTGGACCATCTTAAAGGAATATGCTGTTATATATATTAGCATATTGACGAAAAGCATGCAATATTGTTAATTTCTAAATTTAGTACTAATGCATCGCATTCACTCTCTTTTCATTTACTTACCTAAAATCTCCCTTGTCTTCTCCAGAATTTCCTCATCTTTTAATCGAAATTTGAACTCAACTCGTCGAGATTTCTTCGCATTATATCCACCCTTATCATCTGTGCGAACATCAGAAAATGACTTGCTATTAACGGTCAGCTTTTCCTCTAAATGCTGTTGAATATTCTTATATGGAAAATCCGCACTTAAAATATATGCTGCAACACTATATGCCCTATCTTGTGAAAGCTTTAGATTATATAAATAAGTGCCATCTCGATCAGTATGCCCTTCAATAATAATCTCCGCGATATATTGTTCATAACCACTTTGCAAAAGTATATCTAAGTATTTTGGCACGAACTCATCTAAAAAAGTAAACGATTCTGGCTTTAATTCATCTTTGTTGTATTCAAAGAGAATTTCCGTGTTAAAAATAATGGCGCCTGTCTTATCATCGACTTCAACCCCGAGTTCTGAACCGCTAAATTCTTCTTTTAAGTCATTCACCAATTTCGCACGCACTCCCATAATTTGATCTAGTGTTTCCTTCATTTCTTCAATCTGTAATGATTTAATGACCATCATACAGATAAAAATTAGCATAAAGCAGAGTAAAATGGTTGTCAGTAAATCTGTAAAAGATGGCCAGAAATGACCTTCATCCTGATCCTGCTTAAATAATCGTTGATATTTAGTATTCATTCTGACTCAACCTTATCGGATTATTCGGTGTTGTTGTTCGCTGTACAAAAGCTGTTAGCTGTTGGTTAAGTATTTGAATCTCACGGTTAAGATCTTGCAAGGTTTGTTGAATTAAACGGGCATGACTCTGTTCATTAGCTTCAGATGTTCGACGTAGGTCTTGAAATTCCTTGCGAATCCCATCATTTGCTCCTTGCATATAATCACGAATCGCCTGACCAACTTTATCCAATTTACTTCCAAGTGACCCTTCAAGATTTGTCACATAAGTTGATAACGTATCCTTTAAGACGCCTACACTTGTCTCTAACTGGTTTTCTCGTTGTTGAAATGCTTGGTTCATTTGTGAAATGGTCGTATTCATTTCCTGAATTAACTGGTTATTTTTCATTCCCAATTGTTCATATGTGCTGGAAGCTTCCTGCATATGCTTCTCAAAATTCATCGAATCAGCTAAATGTGTCTTCAAATGTTGATTGAAGGTTTGATTAAATTCTTTTAGTTCTGTAAAACGATCCGACAATAAATGCTTATATTCTGCCTGTGTTTGATTAATAACATCCAATGCTTCAGGGAGCTTCACAATGGAATGCCCCATCTTATCAAAACCTGTAGAAAGCTCTCGTAGCTGTGTCATAATCCCAGTCAACTTGGTAGAAAGATCTTCGCCGAAGACTTGCTTAAATTCCTTATTATGACTGGCCATCCGCTCGACTAAATCCTTGGACTTACCATTAATACTTTCAAATATCGTATGCAACGAGCTTTGCTCTTCTAACAGATCAGAAGTAAATTGCTTCATATCACCTACCGATTTATCAAATTGTTGGAGTGTATCTAATTGAGCACGGGAAACTTCTTTTACCTTTTCATAGGTATTTTCAAATGCTTTCAACATTCGTTCATTTCTGCCGTCAATACGCTTAAAATACGTAAATAATGCTTCGAAGTTTTCATTCAGATTTTTAGTTCCTTCAGAAAACCCATCTGTTACATCCTTCATATAATCAAAAAGTTGTTGAAAATGACGAAGATTTTCAGAGAGCCCATCATTAAATGAAGCTAAATCCTTTGCTGACTGCTGAAGTCCTGTTGTATATTCTTGAAACCCAGTAAATGCAGCTTCTATCCCCTGTAACGACTCTTGGTTCGTTTCCTGCAAGCTTAGAATAGATTCATTAATGGTTTCAGATACTTGGATTAATTGACTAATACCGTGCTGTTCATTCTCTTCAAATTTTGATTCAGTCATCAGCATAATATCTGTGAGCATAAATTCCGTATTGAGTACTTTAATCAATACCGTCATCACCAGTGAGAAGCCCATCCCTGCTATACTCGTATAAAAGGCAACATCAATACCTGCTAAAACACCCGCTACCCCTTCGACTAAATCACTTCCTTCGATATTAATGCTACTTAATGATGACGTTAAACCTATAAATGTTCCTAATACCCCTATCAAAATAAACATCGAAACAGTCATTTGAATTATTTTTATTAAACTAACCACAGGTACATTAAACAAACGCCAACTAGAAAACTTCTCCTGTACGAATGTTTCTGCTTTTACAGCCTCTCCTTGCTGCTTCTTATCATATTGTTGTTTAAATGAAGCTAGTGGTTCTATCTCCATTTGACTGGTATCTTTTAAGAAATCCCTTATTTTCTTTAGCTTGTTAAACAACGCCAAATGTACCAAAAGCGCGACCATAAATGTGACAAACAAAACGATAAAGATAAGCTCTATCATCGGGTTTGCTAAGATTGCCTCTGCTTTTTGTTCGCTAGTAAATAGTTTTAATATCGATTCAATCATTCATCTTCCCCCTAATGTAGAGATTCAACAGCTGCTTTGTTAGGTCTTAGTGAATGTTTATGCTGTATACATCTTACTATATAGTTATTCATGGCATGGCCAATTCATGTATAGTTGTTGAAATATAACCAGCTGATGCAAGAACAGGAAAGATGTTTGCAAAAAAATCTTCTGTAACAACGATATAAGACGATAACTGCGTGTTGCTACGGAGAAGTGCACAACAATACAAAATTTAAAGCAAGCCAAAAGGTGCTCCTCTGTCTTTCCTACGAGAAGCACCTTTTAGTTTCATAATTAGTTATTTATACGTTTGATTTTATTTTTATTTAACTGATGTAACAGGAAAGATGATTGTATTCAATAATGCACCCATAATAATGATCATAGCGGAAAAATAAAACCATAGCATTAAAACAACAATACTACCCAATTGACCATAAAAAGCAGTATAATTATTTTGGCTAACAAATGATGAAAAAACGATAGAAACAATCTGCCAGCCAATCGTTGAGAAGATTGCTCCTGGAAGCACATTTCTCACCTTGAGATTAATATTTGGAGCAAAATAATACAATCCGATAAAGAAAACCATTATAAATATGCTTCCGACACCCCATTGAAATAAGAACCAGTACCCTTGAAATCGCTCAATAAACTGGACATCCTCTAAATAATGTCGCATGAATCGATCCACTAACGGAATCACTACAGTGAATAAAATAGCGAACATTAACCCAAGTGTTAATACTAAACCCTCGATAACTTGTTTAATAAAATTCTCCTTCGCTTGAATACCATAAATTTCATTAAGAATTCGTTTCAAGCATTGCACACCCATAGAAGAAAGCCAGATACTGATCAGAAAACTGAAAAAAGCCATCTGTTGATTCGCTAAAATATTCGATATCGTATTTTCGATTAAGCTATACGTACCTTCTGGGGCAAATGGACGTACAAGTTCAATAATATAATCTTCGCTTAAAGGTAAATATGGAAGCAGCGAATAAATGACTAAAAGAAACGGGAAAATAGAAAGCAGAAAATAATAGGCCATTTGCGCAGACAAATCATAGACCTTGAAGGTAAAATATCGATTTACCAACTTTTGAAGTACTCTAATAATAGCCATGAAGAAGACTCCTTACATACTCGTATAAAGTGAAACTTCTAACCGTAGGGTTTTGTTTTTCCTCACGGATTGGTAGTACAACATGGGTATGGCCTAAAGGCCCTTAAATCAATCGGTAATTACTGGCAGTCGTCCACCATTTAACCATATTGGTTTCACTTTTTTGCTGAAATGGGGCTTACTGTCAGTTATATGCGGGATACATTTATATGCAAATAAGAATTTGTTTTCATTCTCATCCTCTACTTTATACTATTATTCTTCCCCGCCCTTTAGAAACATTATTTAAACTATTTATCGACTCTTTGCTTCACAATATTTCCCACTCTATTTCGTGTATAATTAAAATGCCAGTTATATGCGGGATACATACAACAATACACAAAAAAAGTGTGTAGCTGTCCCAGCTATAACAAACAGATGCCACACTGCATGGTGATAACGAAAACCTCGCCATACATAGAAAATAGCTCCAAACGTGTAACAGAGACCACCGATCACAAGCAGTGTCACACCATTAGGATGTAGATTAGTAACAATCTGATCCCATCCTAATGTAACCATCCAGCCCATTGCAATATAAAGTATCGTTGAGGTTATCAGATATTTTTTCACAAAGTACGCTTTAAATACGGTTCCGGCAATTGCAAGTCCCCAAATAATACCAAACATTGTCCATCCTAATGCACCTTGTATAACAAGAAAAGTAAACGGTGTATATGTCCCAGCAATAAATAGATAAATGGACGAATGATCAAAGATTTCAAATAGATCTTTCGCCTTACCTGGCGGAAATGCGTGTACCAGCGTTGATGATAAATAGAGAATTACCATCGTTGTACCGAATATCGTAAAGCTAACAACTTGCCACGCTGTCCCGTACAAGGATGAATATACAATTAGTACAATCAACCCTGCAATACTCCCTAATGCTCCTATCCCATGCGTTATCGCATTGGCTATTTCCTCACCTTTTGAAAAAACATGTGTTTGTGCCAATTGATCATTCCTTACTGTTCTATATTTACAAATAATTTTTCTACATTACTACCTCATTGATCACTAATTATAGTATAACAATAAGATATATATAATACCTTAATAAGCTTACTCCATATTTTTTCTTATTAGAAGCTGGAACCTCTCTCTATAATCAATTTAAATTGGTAGAAGTAGAGAAGTAGACCCTATGCAGGTTTAAATAGATCCGCCTTTAACCTATCTACTATCTTTAGCTATCTTTGAAGGATAATTGCCATTTCTTGTCGAATAACTTAGTGAATAAGTAAGAAAGGATGAACAAAAGTGCATGATTCATTTATTTCATTATTTGGATTTATACCACCATTATTTTATTTAGGTTTTATCGTATTTGTCATTTGGTTTCTGACCCAAATTATTCAAATTCAGAGGCAGAGAAATGAAATTCTAAAAGAAATCCTACAAATGATAAACAAAAAGTCTGATTAGATCGAGGCATGAACATAACTAAGCTGGTCTTTTCTAAAGACCTGCAATACACTACATTATCTTCGGAAAATACGAAAACTCCTTGAATAAGAAGAATGTTTTTCTCGTGGGTTGTATCGCTACCGAAGTTTCCCTTATCCTGTGAGTGGATACACATCTGCGACTTAAAGCTGTGTCAGCACGAAGAGGCTCACCAGCGACCACGGGAACTCCAGATCAGCTTCGTTACACGAACTATCATTCTATTTATTCGTTATTTCTCCGATTAAAATACTTTTTACCCATCGCTATTGGAGAACATATATTTTCCATACAACAACGGTTCACACTCCTCATAAGTAAATAGCTTTTGTAGCTCTTCCAGTTGTTGCATGAACGTCAATCGTTTTACGACAGCCTATGTTATTTAAATACCTTCTTTACCTCTAACTGGTGTTAGCGTGCATATCCTTTCTACACTGTTTATATAAGGCTTAGCTTTTTGAACGAGTGCTTGTGTTACGTTCAAAGTTAACGAATCCTGATGTGCTTCCTGACTTTCCCACAATTCATAAACATAGATATCTGTATCCCTTTCATTTGCTAAGTTAACTATATAGAACTGACACTCCTCTAATTCTTCCATTTCATCTCCTGCATTTACAAGTATTTCCGCTAAGTATTCCTGCCTTCCACGAAAAGCAGTAAACTTTGTAATTAATCCAAATCTACGCAAACCAAACCCCTCCTTTTATTTATTCGTTCGGCAAATCATTGTCATTATCCTGCTTGGCGAAAGCATTAATTTCACTTAAAAAAACTTATAAATAATTACATTTACTTATATTTATAGTATAATGAAAACAAAGCACAGAATGATGGAGGCGGATCTGTTTGTATCAAGAAGAAAGATTGATTGGCATACTGGAGTTTCTTCAACTTAATAATAGGATATCTGTTGAGCAAATCTGTTCCTTGTTTGCCGTTTCCAGAGACACAGCCAGAAGAGATCTTGTCAAATTGGAAGAAGAACAAGCGATTATCCGTACACGAGGAGGCGCTATTCTCCCAGCATATCATAATGAAGTAAAAAGCTATTCCAATCGCTTAACGATGGTGTCTATTGAAAAAAAAAGTATTGGAAAAAAAGCGGCTATGCTCATTTACCCAAGAGACAGAATCATTTTAGACGCATCAACAACTGTTCAATCCTGTGCTGAGCAGCTCAATAATATTGACTGTACAATCATTACAAATTCAATTAATCAGGCAGATCTATTATCTACTAAATCTGAAATGAATATTCAACTACTTGGAGGAACCTTGGAAAAGGATCACCGTTATTTATATGGTCCATCAGTCATTAGTAAACTTTCAGAATACCTTGTTGATAAAGCGTTTATTGGTGTAGTAGGAATATCTGAACATGGATTAACCGTCGCTCATGAAGAAGATGGGATTGTAAAAAGAAAAATGATGCAACAGGCAAAGCAAGTTATTGTTTTAGCCGATAGTACGAAGTTAGGAAAATCAGATTTTTTCCGCTTTGCTGAGATACGTGATATCGATTTATTAATAACCGATCGAACTCCTTCACAAGCGTTTAGAGAGTTACTAACTAAGCATAATGTAGAGCTATTAACCACAGATTTGCATGAAATAGGAGATGACTAACATGACAAAATTAATCGCCATTGATTTGGATGGAACCTTGCTAAACGAAAACAACAAGATAAGTATAAAAAACCTCGAAGCGATAACTTCTGCTCAGTCGAAAGGGATAGAAGTCGTTATCGCTACTGGGCGTGCGCACTTTGATGTTCAAACACTTTTTAAAGACACGGGTATTAACACGTGGATTATTGGAGCGAATGGAGCAACCATACACAGCCCAGATGGTAAATTATACCGATCAAAAGCAATTCAAAAACAGGATGCAGTCAACATACTGAACTGGCTTGAAAAAGAGGACTATTATTATGAAGTATTTAGTAATCATGCCATCTACACACCACAGCATGGCAGAGAATTACTAGCAATCGAAATAGATAGAATGAAAAGTGCGAACCCAGAAATTAATGTAGATCAGTTATCCGATGCTGCAAATAAGCAGTTTAGTCAAACTGGCTTTTCATTTATACGTTCCTACCGAGACTTCATTGGTCAGGATTTGGATGTTTATAATGTTCTTGCATTTTCGTTCAATAAAGAAAAGTTGGAAAAAGGAAGAAACCACTTTAAAAATCTAGCCAATTTATCGATTGTTTCTTCAGCAGAGCATAACTTTGAATTAGAGCACATTGATGCTTCCAAAGGAAATGCATTAAGCATGCTAGCAGAGGAATTTAGAATTGAGCTATCAGAAACAGCGGCCATCGGTGATAGTTTTAACGATTTATCGATGTTGGAAATCGCTGGTAAAAGTGCAGCAATGGGGAATGCCCCTCAGAAAATTAAAAATTCGTGTCAAGTAGTTACTTTGCCTAATACAGAAGATGGCGTCGCTCACTTTCTTCATTCATTACGTTAAGAAAATTACGGAATGATACTCTGTTTGGCGTGACGTCGAAGATGACGGCGTAACATGCAGCGTATTTTCTGAGCGTGTCCCTTATTGGACATGCTTTAGCTTGTAGAAATCCTAGTCTCTACAAGCTTTTTGATTAGAATAAAAATAATATAGCCACTGAATATGCGAGACGCCTTTAAAAAGAAGCATGCTTTTTCTGCGTGCAATTTATCGCTGCCGGAGTCATTTTATTCAAGAAAAAACTCCTTTCTATAAAATTCTTTTTATTCATTTCCCAGTACGTATAAGTTTAAAACTTTATAGCATTTCAAAAAATATGGAGGTGGACAATAGTGACCAAAAGGAATTATAGAATAGTAGAAATTGCTCCTATACTTACCATTAGCAAAATAATACCAAAAAAAATGGTAGCTATCGAGAAGAATAACACTCGCTCTTTTCTTATAACAAAAGATAGACAGAACAGAAACGCAGGTACTGGAAACAGAATACTTAAAGGTTCCCATTTGGTGACAAAATAGAACATTGCTAATAGGAAAGCACTATATCCGAACACGGATCTAAGTAGTAGTATTAATTTTTTATTTCCAGTTTCATGAACGCTCCACAAACCAACATAATGCTCCGTCCTATCTTTTAATGGTTGTTCATCTTCATAATAGAAATAAATAGGCTGGAGATATGGTATTTTTTGTTGCACTAAATCTTTCCCCCAAATAAATGACTTTCCCGCTATATCAAACGTGTTGTAGATATTCCTATTCTGTACAGATACTTTTGGATAAGCGGAAGTCGGGGTATGTTCTGTGTCAATGGAAAAAGTAATTCGCTGATTCTCTGTTTTCCCATAGTACGCTTTCCAAGATAAAGTTTGAATAGGAGAGAAAATGTATCTCCAGAACTGTTTTTTTACTGTAGCAGCCATACTTGTATCAACTGGTATCCAACCTTCTTGTTCCAAGTAAATTTCATTCCATACATGCGGCTGATGTTTTCCACCTGTAAACGCCCCTACCATTACACGGCAAGGGATACCAATAGCACGACAAAGGGCTGCATATAGAAAAGAAAATTCACCACAATCTCCGTTCTTATCTTTGAGGAAATGTGTAACCCCCCTAGCTTTTGGAGGAAATTTATAGTTATAATGCTTGACGATATAAAAAAACAGTAATTTTGTTTGTTCTTTTGGATTTGTTTCACTTCTAATGACATTGAAAGCGATGTGCCTTACTTCTTCGTTTACACAAACCATAGGTGTCGACCTTAAAAAGAAATTTTTTTCTTCTTGGGTCAATTCTGGCAGAATATCTTCTGTTTTGCTTAACAGCTCTATCTCGTAAGATGCTTTCATTGTTTCACCAGATTCAATTTTATAGAAACTAATCTGATTACCAATCATATCTTCATTTTCTTGAACGGGTAATGATTTCTGCTCGTTTATTATTTTCTGATACCTCGTCTCTGGTGGAGATGCTAGCCATAGGTATACATTAGCAGAAGTAGAATTAAAATATTGAAAAGTATAGGTTACCTTATTTTTCAAAGTTTCACCTGCTTTTTACTTATTTTTATATCAATATCGATTAACTTTTATCATGGATCCTACAAGAATCACCTTCACATCCTCCAACTGGAAGTATTTTTCGCTTACTTGCCAACCAGTCATATAACCTAGACCCCACCCCCACCCAAATAAACAGTTTAAGCAAGGGGACCGCGGGCCATAAAAATGGGACTTGTTTAGCTATACGTAATATACTATCTATTCCTTCTTCTATTACACCATTTATTATGATAATGGTGTGCATTCGTTTTTCCACTTTTTCATATTCTAAGCCGTATTCATTTAAAACAGCTATATTTCTAGTAGACTCATATTGAAGACGACGGAAACAATCCATTTTTGCTAGTATTTTCATGCTTCTTGTGCAAACAGGGCACCAAGTATCATAAAAAACAAGGACACGATTCTTTTCTTTAGACTTGTTCGATCTGTTCAACTTCATATTGCTTCCCCTTTCTGAGCCTTAATTTGGATAATAATCTTTTCACAGCTGTGTATGCTCGTTCATACTCTTCATTTTTCAGTAAAACAAGTTGTATGGAAATCATTGTCGCAGAAAAAGTAAACAATCCCATCACTATCGCAATGCCTATATGCATAGCAATAATATTAAAGATGGCAATATATCTAGTGTAGCGATTGAATAATAAAAATGGATATGTTATTTGCGCAAAAATAGCTCCATATGCACCAATCAGTAATAAAAAGTCGGATGATATAATTAACTCCTTAAAAAACGGATGGGTGTATTCGTCTACTTGTAAGATATAGTAAAGTGCTGTACCGTTTTGCCAAACTTCTCCCATGATCTTGTGCATACCAGATGTTAAATACATAAAGGAGACTTGTATAATGGAAGCAAGAACAGCTAAATTATGAAATGCATTGAATAAAGACGGTGACAGGGTAATACTGGAAACTTTCTGTTTTCTTCTATAACCATCCACTGAAAAAAATGCTGTAGTATTTGCAAATAACAAATAAAATAGAATAATCCTCATTACATTGTCTCCACCATCTAGAATTAAAACATTTGCATGTTGAAGAGACCAAATAAAAATGAAGTTTAAGATAGCTGTTAGTCTTCCCATGAATCCAATAGTAAAGAAAAAAGCGATTACAACACCGATATGAAAAATGATTTCAAAGTACAGTAAGGAATCATTTAATTGATAGATAGAAAAATTATTAGTGGTAAACAGTTGTTTTGTTAAAGTTTCATGATCCTGCATCCCATTTGGTCCCCACAGAAATCTTCGTTGCCCATAATGAATAAAATAGAAATATAAGATTAATAGACCAAAAGCAATTCTAATTAAACTGGTTCCCATTAACATATGTTTTTGTGTAGATAGCTTCTCATAAATTTTATTCAAAACTTGGCATCCTCCTTTGAGTAAATGTTTGGTTTAATTTTATAATATTTAAAGCATATCCATAAAAAGCCCTTACGAATGAAAATGACGTGATTTAAAATAGTTAGAATTAATTAATCACATCTTTTATGTGACGTGTTCTCTTACTCAGATTACCCGGGTACCTCTGGCGATAGATAACTGTTGAAAATGCATTAAAACACAGGAGAAACTTTTTCGAATTCTCGCCATTCAAATTCATGTATATTTGTTTTATTTTTAAAGGTTGGATTGCTCTGTTCCGAATAAGGTGTAGCCTCTGTTTGTCTAACGATTAATTGTGTACGTGCTATATCTTCTCCAGGATATAAACTGCTTACGTAAGATTGAGCATAACGATTTAATATGTCAATCCCATCTTCTCTTTGCTCTTTTATCATTTCATTATCCAGAATATAGTCAAAATCTTCCTTATTTAATTTTTTTTCTTCTACTTTTTCAGATAGCTTCATGGTTATGTCATCTTTTTGATGAAGGGCAGTAAAAGCGCCTCGCTGAATTCTAACTAAACGATTATAAGGTGTAAAACGATTTTTATAGTTCTTTTCAATCATAAAAGACGTTAAATTAATCCATTCTGTTGTCTCTCCATTAGCCAATTCTGCACGTACTAGGAATTGGTTGTTCGTACTTGCTGGATTGGGAGCAAATAATCTCCAGTTCTGTGAAAACAAAGGTTCCATATATCCATTTATTATAAATCCGAATTTTGCTTTTACAGGATTAAAAGGGGCTAAATAAATAGCGGTAAATAAAAAATGTATGGAAAACAAAATAATAGAAAATATTATAATAATTTTTTTCAACATAATATCACCTCTATCTATTGGACGATTGTCCCATGTTTTGGGACAATCGCCTTTTATTTAATGTAAATATTTATTGATCAAAAACCACTTTAATATTTTCATAACCAGTCGGGCTTGCATTCATTGCACTGCCTCCTAATGCATCATATGCATCAGCACCGGCTTTAGCTGTAAACCCTCCAACAAAAGCTGTTGCTGCAACACGCGAAGCTTGCATTGCATAAGCTCCTGCAGCTGCTGGAGTTGCTTCAGGAGACACTTCATTGTTAGAAGCTAATTCAGTCTGGACAGCTGTTTGCGTTTCAATATCATCAGCACCGGCAAGGACAGATGTTGTAGCAGTACCTCCAATAAATAAACTTAATGTTAAGACTCCTGTTATTAGCTTTTTTTTCATTAAACTATTCCTCCCATTCATATTAAAAAATAAATTACCAACTACACCTACCTGTACTTATCTTGATATCTTATTCATAGATCCCCTCCTTCAAAGAGGTTGTACAAAAAGTCGATAATGAGAACATATGAATTTCTTCGTTTACTTACTACTTACCATCGAACTTCTTGTACTTTCTATCCTCCTTCTAGATAGTAATAAACCTATTTCATGTACAAAGTAACACAGGTAAAATGCAATTAATGTCATAATTTGTTGAAAACATGTAAAAAAAAGTTAATATTTTTTACACAAATTATGAGAGCAAATTTAGGTTTTATGCAGCCAGCTATTCCATAGGGGATAAGAAGGTAGTTTAGAGTAGTGGTCATGAAAGCATGGATAGCGTGAGCGAATATTCCTTACTATTGATGTACTTCCCTGTAATTCATGCCTGTCCAAGGGTACTTTTGAAAACGATTATGATTCTATTTTGAATGATCGTCTAATATTTAATAGATAGGCAGTTTTAAGTTTAAATATAAGGTTAGCATCGCTAATTAATTACAGAGGGGGCAAAAGAAAATAAGATAAAGAACATATATGATATGTTCCCATCAAAGTAAACCGATTAAAATTGTCCTTAAGATTGTGCTTAGCGTTGTAAATCTGAGTGTATAGAGGAAATATTTCACTCATTTTTTTAAAAATCATCTACATAGAACTACGGATATGTTATTACATTACTAAGTGGGTACTTCATTTGATGACAAACTACATGGTAATATACATTAGTTATTAAGATTCCACAGTTCAGGAATTGTTACAAAACGATATCCTCTCCGTTTAAGAATTGTTATCATATTTTTTAGTGATTCGACTGTTCCCGTTAGGTCCTGCGAACTATGTCCGGCACTATGCATAAGTACTATAGCTCCTGGATGAGCTAAGTTAAGCACAGTTTGAGAAATGTCTGTGTTTGAAAGTTCCTTCCAATCCTCCGTATCAATAGACCAGCCAATACCTTTATATCCCATATTACCGAGCTCTTGTACAAATTTTTCACTTATATCTCCATATGGTGCTCTGAAGAGGGTCGGACTTACTCCCGTAGCTAGTAATATTTGTTTTTCTGTACTCTTAATTTCCCATTTCATCCGATTAACACTAGTCTTTGTTAATTGAGGATGCCAAAATGAATGGTTACCAACACTATGACCATCTTCAACAATTCTCCTTGCCACATTAGGATACTTTGAAACACGTGCACCCATTAAGAAAAAGGTTGCCGGAACCCCTTCCCTTTTTAATATATCTAAAATTTTCGGGGTATACTGTTGATCAGGGCCATCATCAAAGGTTAATGCAATAACCTTTTGGTGAGTTTTCCCTTGATACATCATTATGTTCGGATAATTTATTTGCAATGGATAGTTAGATACATCTGCAATAGAAACTCTACAAAATATAATTATTGTTAATAAAGTAATATAGAAAAGTAAAGAATATCTTAACAATTTCATATCAATAAACTCATCCCCCTTACCTACTGTTTTATTATGACTATCTTAGAATATTATATTCATTATTTGGATTCGGAGTGGCTAGTGGGATTTAGAGATATTTCAAGGATAGTTAAGGAATTTTAACATCAAGGGAAACGTTTAAAAACTGATTAAAGACATACTTGATGTCGTTAGTGGTAGTACCTGTAATTGCTAAATAGTATGATCAACTCTTGCAAATAGAAAATTTCACTTTTAATTTCTTAAGTCGCTGTTTATTAATAGCTTCTTGAATATCAACATATGTAGCATTAGGGAAGACGAATTGAAGTGCATCCATCATTGCGCATATGATACCTATTTTTGATGAAGAAAATCCTTACATAAAATGGCATCACCACCTGGGGGCAGTTAATCGGTTAGGATCAAGGTCGAAGTATTAACATCATTTACTCGCGAATTACAGGTATTATAAAGAAACATAGTTGAACAATACATACACCTCCGTTTAAATATAAACACGATTAAACGAGAGAGATATGTGTGTTTATAATTACTGGTCAGAAACAACTTCATCCTCATTTGTACAAGCAAGGCATCGAAGTACCTTATCATTCCCTATGTTTCCTTCTAAAAATCCACCATGACAGTAAATAGGCTTATGGCATACCGCACAATAACCAACCATTTCTTTTTCCATCATCATCCCCCTTTTTTATATAGATAAAATACTTTAGTAGACAACACATAGACTTTATGACAAAATATTACGGTGTTGAGGCCAACTATAAAAGTATAACTGCCATTCAACATGATTGGAGGACACCATGAGCAATCGAAATAAAGGAATTATCTTACTACTTTTATCTGCATTTGGTTTTTCTATGATGGCAGCTTTTGTTAAGCTATCAGGTGATGTACCAACTGTTCAAAAAACGTTCTTTCGAAATGCTATTTCCATGATTATTGCATTTGGATTCGTCAAATATTATAAGGAACGTTTATTTGGTAAAAAAGAGAATCAAAAAATTCTCTTGCTACGATCTAGTTTAGGAGCAATTGGTATTATTTTATATTTCTATGCTATTGACCATCTTGTTCTATCTGATGCAGATATGCTAAACAAGTTAAGTCCATTTCTTACTATTATATTTGCAGCAATCTTTTTAAAAGAAAGAACACGTACTTTTCAAGTTGTTGCTATAATTATTGCCTTTATCGGAACTTTATTTATTATTAAACCAGCATTCTCGGTAGATACGATACCTTATCTCGCCGGTTTTCTTTCAGCTGTGTTTGCCGCAGGAGCATACACCGTATTACGCGTATTAGGAAGTAAAGAACAGTTTTATACAGTCGTTTTTTATTTTTCATTCTTCACGACAATGATATTGCTGCCATTCGTGCTTGTTTTTTATGAATCAATGAGCCTGCAACAATGGACATATCTACTAGCAGCTGGTGTATTTGCAACTGTTGGTCAATTCGGTATTACGATTGCATATAAATATGCTCCTGCAAAAGAAATATCCATATTCTTCTATTCTACAGTAATTTATTCGGCGTTCATCAGCATTGTTTTATTCGATCAAATTCCCGACGTTTGGAGTATAATTGGGTATATTACAATCTTCGGTGCATCATTCTATATGTTTTTAAGGAACAATGCAGTTAAATAATTGTAACATCTTTTCTAATATGTAGGTCATTTAATAGTAATACATGTTTTCCCAAAATAACAGACAATAGGTTATGGTCACTTTGTTTTATCGCATTTACTACTAAAGGGGAATAATTAATGTTTAATAATAAGATTAAAAAATATTGGAATATGTACGCTAAAGAGAATGATTTAAACATGAACCTTCCAGAAGCATGGATGTTTGGGGATGGTACCAAAGAAATGGGAGATGAATTAGGAAGTTTAGTCGTTAATGGAATCAAAACTGGAACATGCGCTGCTCATTGTGTTTATGAACTGGAAGGAGAAGAAATTCCAAAAGTTGGTCAGTATGGTATTGTATTAGACGGTGATAATAATCCATTAGCAATTATAAAATATACAAAGATCGATTTTATAAAAATGAATGAAGTATCAAGTGATTTTGCAAGATCTGAGGGCGAAGGGGATTTAAGCTATGATTATTGGTATCGTGAGCATGTCAAATTTTTCACTTGGGAATTAAGTCAGTACGGCCTTACTTTTACCCCCGACTTATTACTAGTCTGTCAAACATTTAAGGTAATGGATGTTTATAAGGATAAGATATAAATTAAAGAAGAGAAATACTTATCAAAATATAGCATGTGAATGACTCAATACTAGCGCTCATCCCCTCTACGCTAGTTAGGATTTATTGATAATGGTGAAAGGTTTGGTAAAGAAATGGCAGTCGTTAAAGTAATCACTACCTTATAGAACAATGGAGGTTCGTTCCATTGATTCGCTCCCCTATCATTTAATAAAAAAGGGCTGATTCACAGAATGAATCAAGCCCTTTTGTTACTTACTTACAGTTTCATTGTAATTGCTCTCTTCGTAGCCACATGTAGCAAGGCTTGTAAAATGGTCAGGTGCTACCTTTGCTTTCATTTTCATTGAAATATAGTAGACGAAGCCTGAAGCAATTAGTGACTGAACAGCAGGAAGACCAAAAGTAGTTACATACTGTGTCAAATAACCTAGCATTGTACCTACCACTAAAGCAATAGTAGCCATCCAGTTCCAGCCTTGATGATCTGTCCACGTACGTTTACGGATAAAAAAGAAGTCTACCATTATTACACCCGCAATTGCTGGGTACACTAATGCAGTTAAATATAAAAAGTCCATAAAATAATCAAGGATACCCGCTAATGATATGATAATAGCAACGACTGTACCAGCAAAGGTGAGCAACGCTCTTCCCTTATTGGAATTCACATTTAACATATTAGACAATGCTAATCCCATACTATAATTGTTAACCAATTGACTCGTCCATGTGGCAAACCAGAGGATTAAAAATCCCCACACTGGAAACCCTAGATTCAACATTACATTAACAATATCTGCTTCCCCAACTCCAACAGACATAACAGCTCCTACAATAAATAGCGGAAGGCCTATGATGGCAATACCTGCAGGAATAAGTGCATTATCCTTTATTGTTGGTTTAGCATATCGTGTATAATCTGAAGCAATAACCCACTGAGATACATTTACACCAATAACTAAACTAATAGCTGCAAATATCCCCATCGAAGGGGCTGGATTCCAATTGGAGATTGTTTCCCACCCTGTATTTCTTAATGCAAAATAAATTCCCGCTCCAATTAGAAGAAGTCCAGCAGGAACAGCAATATAATCTGTCCATTTCATGGAACTATACCCAATAATAGAGGGTATAGCAAAAAGCAAACCCGCTATCGCCGTTATACATGCCCATAGCCCCCATTGTGTGGTGTAATCAATTCCAAACATCGCAGATATCGCATTACCTGCCACAGATGTCTGTACGGCCCACCATCCAAGCGAGACTACAAAAATAGTTAAACCTACAATAAACCTTGCTTGCATCGCACCAAAACTAGTTCGGGCTATAACAGATGAGGAACGTCCTGTTTTTGCACCAATATAACCTTGTAATGCATTTCCTATCCATTGTATACCAAATAGAGCTACTAAAAGAATAAAGAAGGTTTCCCCAAGTCCAAAGCTACCCGCAAGTGTAGCTCCGACCATTAATACTGGTATCGTAAATTCAAGACCACCAAATATCATTGCTGGAGTCATCCAATGCTGACGTTGATCGATTGGAACTGCTTGTAGAGCATTATCTTGTTCTATTGCTTTCCCTTTTTTCTCATTCAATTGTATCCACCCCTAATAATTCAATATTCTGAAAAAAATCTGTAAAACAATAGTAGAAAAGATGCTTTCCTTTCTACTTATTGTTTACTTTCCTTTTACTGTTCATTTACAAGTAACCAGACTATTTCACAGGGAGCATCACTATTATTTATTGCCCAATGCTCCTCACCTGCTGGGATGAAAGTTGCAGCAGATTCTCCAACTTCAAAGGCTTCCCCGCCACTTTCACCAGCTATTTTTCCTTTTACAATAACGGAATATTCATGTTCAAAATGAGAGGAAACACCCACTACAGGTACCCGTTCACCAGGTGCAATAATAGCTGTGCCAAACTTCACAGTTTTTTCTTTGTTTGTAAATAAAGTCGTTAATCCTAATTTTTTGAGACCATCTTCTTTTATTTTCATATCTACTCCGCCTTCCAGCTATCTTCTGTTTGCTGATTCTTTATAATCAAACGTTTGAGGGTCAATGCTAACTCCAAATACATGCTCTGCCTCTTCCACGGTGTAATATTCATTTTTCACATCACGAACAACTTGTTCAGCTGGCCGTTTCATTGGGTCACCATATCCACCACCAGTAGCAGTCATTAGTTTTAACACGTCATTTTTCTGAAGTTGATAGCGCGGGTAAACACCAAAAGGTCCATCGATATCTCCGTTCGCTTTATGGATATAAAACTCATTTAATGATCCATCTTGTCCACCATTTATCCCCCATAGCCGATACTTATTACGTCCAAATGTGACCGTAGCTGATTGCTCATCTGTTAATGCTCTATATGATCGAATAACACCCTTACCGCCGATATATTGTCCAGCCCCAGATCCATCAATACGTAAACTATATTCATCAATCATGACACCGTATCTTGTTTCCGCGACCTCGACCGGGACATTATATGTCTCACCATCTAACACACAGAACTGTCCGCTTGCACCATCCTGTCCTTCAGCTCCCCCCCAGCCACCAACAGAAGGTTCTACAATCAAAAATGGTTCCTCCGTGTCATGATGCTTTCCAGTTAAAGTAACAGCACATACAGATAATAAATGAGCTGCTGCTAATTTATCAGGTATGTGTGGAGCTAAGGCTTTCCAAATTAAATCTGTACAACCTAGCATTGTCTCAAAATAATTAGAAGTAGGAGCTGGTCTTTCTGCTGACATAATCGACTTATCATCTACAATTATTTCTAATGGACGAAAAACCCCATCATTCACATTTTGATCTGGATTTGTTATAGCTAAAAAAATGGTTCTTACCGCTGACGCTAGTCCAGTAAACGAGCAATTGACCGGACCTGGAACTTGAGGACTGCTACCCCTGAAGTCACAAGTAAACGCATCCTCCGTGATTGTAACCTTTACTTGAATCGGAAATGGTCCATTTCCAATTCCATCTGTTTCTACATAACCGCTTGCTGTATAGGTCCCCTTCGGCAATTTGGTGAGCTCTTGTCTTGAGATCGTTTCACCGTGATCCAACTGGCTACGAATAGCGGAAACAATTAGTTCTTTACCATGCTTTTCACATAATTCAACAACACGTTTCTCGCCGGTTTTAAGGGCAGCTACTTGAGCCCACATATCTCCTAATGATAGATCAGGAAATCGCACATTCGCCTTTATCATTTCAACCAGTGGTTCATTTAATTTCCCAGCATCAAATAGTTTCAATGAAGGGAACTGTAAACCCTCTTGAAAAATATCTCTCGAATCATTGGTGAATGATCCCGGATCCTTTCCTCCCACTTCTGTCCAATGCGCTTTATTTGCCGAAAAAGCAATTACCTCCCCGTCATAGAAAATTGGCATAACTAAGCCTACATCAGATAGATGGGAACCTCCACCACCATATGGATCATTGACAATAATAATATCCCCCGGATGCAGATTACCAGTCTCCCCGTATTTCTCTACCGTTTGTTTAACCATAAAGGAAAGCATTCCTATAAAGCCAGTTACTCCATTCCCTTGAGTAAGCAATTGTCCTTTTGCATCCGTCAATCCACTAGCATAATCTAAAACCTCATAGATAATCGGACTCATAGAGGTTTTGGCTAAGGCGATAAACATTTCATCTCCAGTAGCTAGCAAAGAATCTTTGACGATTTCCAATGTAAATGGATCTATTTTTGTTTCATTAGATAACATTTACTTCGCCCCCGTTTCTATTATTAAATTCCCATAATCATCTACCGTTAAGGATTGTCCTTGATAAACTACCGTAACCGCCGCTTTTTCTTCGACAATAGCTGGTCCATATATCGGGTTGTTAATAGGCAGTTTTTCACGCTGGTACACATCGGTTTTCTTCCAGCCCTTGGGATCTTCAAAATAGACATCTCTTGTTTCTATTTTTGCTTCTTGTAATGATGTATGACGCTTTATTTTCTTTATAGAAGGCTTGGCTACTTTTCCAAAAGCAGTAACATGCAAATTAACCATTTCAATTTCTGTATCTGGTAATTGGAAGGTATAGTTCTGCTCATGTAACGTATGGAATGCATCAATAATCTTCTTGACATCCTTTTCCGACCAATTACCAGCTGGAACTGGGACTTTGACAGTGTGCTCCTGGCCAAGGTAACGCATATCTGCAAAGCGATGAAATAGTACATCATTTTTCGGAATTCCTTCATTAGCAAATTGATCATAAGCCGACTGCTCCATTATATGCCATTCTTGATGCAACGCTTGTAGGTCTAACTTATTTATTCGTTTAATATACGTTTTAATATAGTCGTGACGGAGATTAGTCATTAACATCCCCCAAGCTGAAAACACTGGTGATGCTATTGGAATGACTACTTTTTTGACACCTAGCTCTTTTGCCAGCGCTGTTGCATGCATGGAACCACCGCCTCCAAAAGCTACTAATGTAAAATCTTGTGGATTGTGCCCCTTTCGAATGGAAATTAACTTTAATGCATTTAACATATTAGAATTTGCTATACGAATAATTCCTAATGCTGCTTCCTCAGCCGTCATCATTAAAGGATTGGCGATTTTTTCTTCCATAACCTTTTGTACAGCTTCCATATCAACTGGAAAGTCAAAATTTTCCGGAGAAAGACGTCCTGTTAATACATTCGCATCTGTTGTAGTTGGTTCTGTCCCCCCCTGTCCATAACAAACGGGTCCAGGCAGAGCTCCAGCTGATTCAGGTCCGACTTTTAGTGAACCGGCCTCGTCCATCCAAGCAATGGAGCCTCCTCCATTTCCGATTTCCACGATATCCACTACCGGTGCTTTAATCGGATACCCTGCAGTACGATCATTTCGTTCTATATAATAATTGGTAGATACTTTCACTTCGCCATTTTCGATGAGTGAGCATTTAGCCGTGGTACCACCAATATCAAAAGCTATTACATTTTTTTCTCCTATAATCTCTCCCAGCACAGCAGCGCCATATATTCCTGCAACAGGTCCAGATTCCACCATATTAATCGGTGTTTTTTTTGCTTCGTCAAAGGTCGTGGTTCCGCCATTCGATTGCATAATAAAGTTGTTACTATTCGTATTAAATTCCGTCAATTTGCGATGTAATTTATTAATGTATGATGTTGCTGTTGGCTGGACATATGCATTTAAAGCGGTCGTATTCGTTCTCTCGTATTCCCTCCACTCCTTCGTTACTTCATGCGATGCTGACACGGCAACCTCTGGCCATAACTCCTTGATCAACTTGACTGTCTCCATTTCATGTTCTGGATTCACATAGGAATGTAAGTAGGTGACTGCGATTGCCTCTACCTGCTCACGCTTAAAATATTCGATTGCTGTTTTAACCTGTTCGCGGTTTAAAGCTGTTTGAACCTCTCCTTTATAATTAAGGCGTTCATCCACTTCCCTCCGCAAATAACGCTCAATAAATGGCTCTGGTTTTTTGTAGCGAATATTAAATAAATCAGGACGATTACCACGAGCGATTTCCAAGACATCACGAAATCCTTTTGTAGTAATGAGACCCGTTTTGGCACCCTTTCTTTCCGTTAGAGCATTTATAATTACAGTAGTTCCATGTATAAAAGTTTCGATTGCTTCTTTATCCATGTTACTTTTTTCTAATACATCGATAACTCCCTGCTCAAAGTCAGGAGGAGTAGTATGGCTTTTGGCAACTTCTACTTTTCCATCTTCATCAACATAAACTAAATCCGTAAACGTTCCTCCAATATCTGTTGCTACCCTCATAGTATTACCGCCCTTTCTAAATGAATTAGTTATTTAAAAAATCACTGGTGTTAGTACACACAATAAAACAGCATCTTCATTCGTTGGATTCTTCCACTGATGGACTTTTACAGAAGGAAAATGAATCGAATCTCCTTCATTAAGGATATACTCCTTCTCCTCTACCTTAAAAATCACCACCCCTTTTACTATGTAATAAAGCTCTTCCCCAGGATGACTGAACTTTTCAATAAATGTTTTATTGGGTGGAAGAGTTACCATCATTGGCTCCATTTTACGGTCAGGAAATTTCCCCGCTAATCTTACATGCGTTACATTAGACCCCTCTAGCTTGAACGGCTTTTGATCTTCCTTGTGCACAGCATAATTGTAATTTTCTATTTCATGGAAGAAATAAGAAATATTAATTTGAAACGCGTCAGCAATTTTTTTTAGCGACGTAATCGCAAGAGATGAGGAACCTCTCTCTATTTGGGATAAAAAACTAACCGAAAGCTCTGTAGCTTCACTTAAGTCCTTCAATGTCATTTCCTTTTCTAAACGTAAACTCTTAATCTTTTTGTGAATATGCTCCATTTTTGAATATTCCAACTCCTATAATTACACTTTTACTGTATTTATTTTACTTATACTATATTTTTTCTTATCCTATCAAAATAATTTTGTAATTGCAAGAAAACTTTTTATTTTTGTAAATGTTATACTTGATTCTGATTTCAAATTCCACGCTTCCTTATTTCAAGAAAAAAGCCTGAATTCCTTATCTGTTAAGGAATTCAGGCTACATTCTTATAACTTTATTATTTTGTAGTCTAGTAAACATTTCCAGCATCCTGTTACATATTCGGTAGAAAAATATATTTATACAGTAGAATATTTTAATGGTTAGCTTAGCTAACATCTAATTTTGAAATCTTCCATTTACCATCTATCTTCGTAAAAGTAAAGACCATATCTAACCTTCCATGTAATTCACATTGGTGATTGGAGGTCAGTTGGTAAGTGTTTTGATTTATCTTTTTTAACGAATATGGATTATCCTTAATAAACTTCGGATGACCGTCCTGTGGAATTAAATATAACGCGTCTTCTCCCTCATTCACATAGTCGCTCCATAAGCTTCTGGCAACTTCACTAATCATAAAATCGGAGAATTCTTTATAAAGCTGCTCTTTTGTTTTGATTGTTTTAAATTTATATCCAACATATTCTTCATAAAGCTTACTCTGGTCTACATTCGGTTCAATGATATCATACATTTGATTATACTTATTTAATACTGGTATAAAGACAGCTTCACTAACCATATCCTGTTCTTTTTTTGTATCTAGCTTATTTTCTTGCTTTTCATCACTTTCTTTTAAACGATCATCTTGGACTTCATATTTCTCTACTTCATCTATAGAAGTTTTTAGCTTATCAGTTGAATCATCTACATTCATTTCTTGATTGTTTTGCTTCGACGTTTCATAAGCAAGCACAACGGTTTCTTTCTCTTTAATATTGCTTACATGTTCTCGATGCAATGCATTTCCTTGCTGTATATTTTCATCTTTTATCACATTCTCTTGTGTACCACAGCCCGCAGCCAAAAATAAGAAGAATAACATACTGATTAGAATATTTCTCAAATTTAACACCCTTCCTTTTCTATCTACTAATTAGACGTATGAACGCACTATAATGTTTCAATTATATTACAAAAATATTTCTTTTGTGTAACGGTGTGTTTAAATTAAAGTATTCTATACCATTATATTTCGGTTCTTACTCGTAATATTCCTTTATTCCAGTTTGTTCAAACAGAGAAAAAAGAACTACTCACAATAGTAGCTCCTGTTAACAAAAGGGCCTATACTCTCTTTATCCATATCTCAATCCATGAAGAAAATGGTATTTGCATCTGTAATGTTAGTTAAGGTAACTAGATTCACAATACAAAACAGAGTTCGCTACATGTTGAAACTAGATAGTCCAATCGAACTGAATAATACTAAACAAGCAATTACACTCTAATCATCTGCCAGTACTTGATAAAAACAATTGCTCCACTATTGCCTTTCTACATGCGGAAGTAGTCTCATCAAAAACGTTGTCACACCAACACTAAACTAAAAATGTTCCCCTAGAGGCTTTTTTAATAAATCAACAATAATCCTTTCTATAGGTACAAACTTATATGTATTTATTGTTTCCTACTGGTACAATAACCTTCTTTCAATTTCTCTTCATAGTTGTTATAGGAAGGGTTTTTTATGCCATTATGATGATAAATTCAAGAGAACATAAAGCAAAATAATTCTTTGTGTTAAAATAAATTTTATCTGGATTTTAATTTTAAAATGAGAACAAAAATTCCGATTTTGTTTGGTTATTAGTACTAACTAATGAAACTTATTCCTAATTAAATCGTACCTATAGATACAAAAAAATGAAGATTGTTTAATTTCTATTAATGATCTTAAATGGAGGGATTAATGTAGTGAAAAGGTCAATCGAAATGTGTCTTTTTGAGGAGGAAGATATCAAAACTGTACAAGAATGGTTTAATGATCACGAGATTCAAAACCGTTTAGAGGGAATGTTACCTCTAATGGAATGGTTTAATAATATAAAAGAGAATACCCAATATTTTGTATGGCTCACCCTTGAATGTAATCAACCAGTAGGTATAGTTATGGTAGAAATAGAAGATGATTGTACAGGCAGTATTGCACTTGCTGTGAAACCGTCTCTCCGTAATAAAGGGTATGGAAGGCTAATTATTGAAAAAACAATGCTTTTGCCAGATATGCAATCTATTAAGAGATGGTATGCAGGAATCGAAGAAGATAATGTCGCTTGTTTGAAATGTTTTGAATCAGTCGGATTTGCATTGCAACATACACAGCCTGATAAACACGGTTTTTACTTACTAATTCATTATTAATCCCCCCACCTAGGACTGAGCATATTTTCTACTTTATTGCTTTTTTGGTGTTAGGTCGAAAATGCAACAACTCTATTTTCAATGGATATCTTGCTTACTACTGTAATATGAAAAACTACTAAATGTACATAATTTATTTAGAAGATTTCAAAAACTATATCAAATAAACTTATATAGGTACCACCCCGGTACATGAAGACCAAAACAAGATTCTATTCCAAGTACAGTGCTACTGCTCCGCTTTAAAAGTGAATAATTATTGTTCGTTTATCTGATTATACTTATTTAAATAATTTACTAATTTTGTACCATCCAAAAATTTAATGTTAATTCCCGTGTTCAAAACCATATTACTTCATTTTTATCGTGTTTATTAGTTTTTCATTAGATATATGTTTATCTTAAAGGATACGATTAACTAAAGAGAAGTTTGGTTCAACAAAAAATCAAAATTTTAAAAATAATGTTATCAAATCAACCAGAAAACCGTTATTTAGAGTCAAAATAACGGTTTTGTTCCTTGTTGTTAATATAAAACATTCAGCGCTTTTATTTATGTCGAATAGCTGTTTAATTGACTTTAATAGATCATTAAAAAACACCATGCATAAAATTCCAAGTATCATTAGATAATCGGTTGAACTCTCAATAAATATGCTAATAAATAGTATAATTACCCCTATATAAAAACCCGGATCAGAAAATTGTGACCGTCAAGTAAAATGACACAATTTCTGCTTATTAATTTGAAACACTTTACTGCCCAAATATGGTT
>NZ_BAAACY010000111.1:0-17794 GCF_039521925.1 Virgibacillus salarius
CCCTGTACTATACCAAGGGGGCTCTTTTTTGTTCAACCCTCAAATTTCTTCATTACAGGAATGCTCCTATATAGCTTTATTTTCCATTTTATCAGCAAGCGTTTCCTTTTTCTTTAATTCCGCACTAACTGCACCTATTATGATGACAGCCATCATTACACTCATAATCCAAAAACCAGTCGAGAAACTACCTGTGAAGAAAGCATTGTAGAATAACGCACCATAAATTCCACCGATAATTGGGCCAAGCACTGGAATCCAGGAATATCCCCAGTCAGATCCACCTTTGCCTGGTATAGGAAGTAAAGCGTGTGCAATTCTTGGACCTAAATCACGCGCAGGATTAATTGCATATCCAGTTGCTCCACCAAGCGACATACCGATAGCAATAATTAAAGCGCCAACAATAATAGGGTTTAAGCCTTCTGTGAATTCGTTTGCACCTATAAATAAAAGTCCCATTACAAGAACAAAAGTACCAACAATTTCACTTAACAAGTTAGAAAAAGGACTACGTATGGCAGGGTCAGTAGCAAAAACACCTAACTTAGCACCTTGATCTTTTGTTTCTTTCCAATGTGGTAAATAATTTAAAAATACAATTACTGCTCCAATAATTGCTCCAATCATCTGTGCCGTTATATACAAAGGAACCTTGGACCATGGAAATTCGCCAATCGCAGCAAATCCTAATGTAACTGCTGGGTTAATATGTGCTCCGGAAAAGTTACCAACTGCGTATACCCCCATTGCTACAGCAAGTCCCCAGCCGATCGTAATGACTACCCAGCCAGCACCTTCAGCTTTGGTTTGTTTTAGAACAACGCCTCCAACAACACCGCCACCAAAGATAATTAATATCATTGTTCCAATAAGTTCTGCTAAAAATTCAGACATGTATAACACCCCTTATTCTATTATTCTATAAGTTAATCATGGAAAACCGAAGATTTGGCCAACTGATGCTGATTCAACCTCTCCCATCAAAATAACTAGCAATTCATCAATAGCTAAACCACATGGTATGCAGATTGAGAAATAAAAGAAAGCAATTGACACGAAAAGATCCACACTTTAATAGACATACTTTCCCCAAGGAAGTTGCAATTAAAGTGTGGATCTCCTATTCTCCGCCACATAATTAACTTGTAGTTTTATTCTACTTTAGTATGGAAACGCTGTCAACAACATTTTAAAATTGTCTCTGAATATACTGTGGTTTCTCCAGTTAACCAATTCATGGTAATATTACCCATTTACCATATAGCTTTATCCCGTATACAACTGGCAGTGAAGGTCCAGTTGGTTCTAGGGCCTTTAAATCATACCCTTGTGGTACTAACAATCAGTGAGGGATCATCACCTCTCCACTGATTGAAGTTTCACTTTATTGCGTTTACATTTTATCGTATTGATCACAGTAATTCTTATTTATTTCCCGGGTAATAAATTTGTCCTATTTTATCGAATTATGTTTATAAAACTCAGTCATTTTTGACCGACTGCAGTATTAGTGTTTTACCTTTTACATCATCTAACTGCGTTTTGTGATAATTTCCTGTCACCCAGTCATCCACCTGATCATGATACCAATCGCTTTTGAAATGTCCAGATTGTCCAGGGCCAACAATATGATACCCGGATTTCGGGGATGCCATATCGATGACAAATCTCCATGATGCTCCATGATCAACTAGGCCGTTTTCTTCATAACTAGCTGCCATTGGAGTTACTGCACTTCCATCCACAGGGACAGGATCTTGATTATTAAAGAAAAATTCTAAGACGGGATGAATTCCTGATAATGGATGAACAAATTGTACTTGATGATAATCTCCCCACTGCCAATTTTTCATATCACTTCCATAATCCTCATTTAATTTTTTCAACGTTTTACGTAAGGATTCTTGTAATAAACGCTCCATTCCACCTTGTTCATCAATCCAAAAAGTAGACTCACCATGTAAAGCTTTTCTAAGCAATTGATCAGTCGTTTGGCCACGTGAGCCAAACAAATCCATCATTTCTTCAGGAATATCCTGATAAATGATTGCTTCGATTTTATCCATCCAATAATGAAATAGTAGCGGTTGTGCGGCAGTAGAATCATCCTGATAATCCCAATTACGAAGTATTTCTAAAGCTTTTTCCTCTTGCGTAGTTAATTCTAATTGGTTTAAAGCCTCTAAAAAAAGAGGTAAAAATTCTTTTGCTTGCAAATTCTTATCATCCATTTGCAGCCCTTTCATATCTTCCACTGTCAGTGAATGACTAGCATCTAGTACTTCTGCAATTCGTTCATAACGATAAGGTTGTGCCCACACATTACTAATATGATACGGATAGTCATCTGTAGTTATTTTATTATTAGCTGTTGCTATATAGCCCTTTTTGGGGTTGATCATAATTGGAAGCTCATCAAATGGAATATAGCCCTTCCATTCATAAGATTCCTTCCATCCAGGTAGAGGTAATAAAGCATCATTGCCATTCTGATAAATTGGTATATTACCATTTGCTTTATAAGCTATTGTTCCATCCGTTGAGGCAAACACAAAATTCTGAGCTGGAACAAGAAATTTTTCTAAGCCCTGTTCAAAGGATTTCCAATCATTTGCACGGTTTATTTCAAGGATTGCTTCTAATTCTGTCGTAGGCTCTAAAGCAGTCCATTTTAATGATAATACGTTATCTTTTCCAGTATCTTTAGCAAACTCTGAAACTACTGGACCATGCCTTGTTTCAATTACTTGATAATCGATCGTTTCACCATCTTTTACTTTAATTGGTTCATCAATAATTTTAGCTTGCTCCCATTCCTCCTCATATAAAAATTCTGTAGTATCTTCAGGGTTTCTTTTTTCAAGATATAGTTGTTGGACATCTGGACCTGTATTAGTAACCCCCCATGCAATCTGATCGTTATGACCTAATATGATACCGGGTACACCAGCAAAAATGACGCCACTAACATTCTGACTTTCCGTTTCTAAATGCATTTGCAACCAAATAGACGGTGTTGCTAATCCTAAATGAGGATCATCAGCTAATAATGGTAATCCTGATTCTGTTTTTTCACCGCTTACAACCCAATTATTACTACCATTAAACGCATGAGGTATAATTGCATTCTCGAAACTATCGATAACAGAAACAGGTTGTTCATTCATAATAACTGGTTTTCCAGATGGATAGCTTGGAAATAATTCATATGCTTCTTCTTTATTATAATTCTGTAATAAATAATAATTAAACGCTTGCCGCTCCCAATGTCCTCCTAAGTCAAAAGCCATATATTTACCTATTGTAAGTGAATCTATCGGCGTCCATTTTTCCGGTTTAAAGCCCATTAATGTAAATTCAATAGGCAAACTGTTCGTTTCTATCGCTTCTGTCAAATACGCGTTGACCCCAGCAGCAAATGCATCAAGTACCTGCTTGGCCTCAGTACTATATACATCATAAGACTTAGTAGCTGCTCTTCGCAGACCTAAAGTACGAAAATATTTATCATGATCTATTGCTGACTCTCCAGCTACTTCACTTAATGTACCAGATGCTTGTCTTCTCGACATCTCCATTTGGAATAAACGATGCTGTGCTTGTACATAACCCTGTGCCATGTATAAATCATGCTCATTAGCAGCTTGAATATGCGGAACTCCGTTATCATCCGTACGTACAAGAACATCCTTTTTCAGCATTGGCAACTCAATCTTCCCCTCCACCAGAGCCAATGACCGATTTATGTATGCGTTTACAAACAAAAATAAAAATATACTCACTATTAATAGCACACTAAAACTAAATAAGACAATTTTCTTCTTATTCCTTTTTTTTCTTTTCATTGGTTGTTCTTTAGGTATTCTTTCTTCCACTATTAACCACCTTCCTTTATGTAATACTATTCGCCAAGCATGGATTATTATCCTCTCTCCAAATAATTACAGCCACTCTTTTTACGGGAGGAATATCGAAAAACACCTTTCCCAAGCATTGTTATATTTTCATTTATTTATTTCTTCTATATAATAAAATTAGTATATATTAGAAGTGGGGAAAAATGCTGGAGGTAGAAAATGAGGTCAATTTTAGATGAAATTCAACTAAAGTACCAAACACTAAGTAAAACAGAAAAGAAAATAGCTGATTATATAATACACCATAGTGAAACATTATTAAATATACATATACAGGAATTAGCCGATAGAATCAATGTGTCCATCGCTACTATTACCCGTTTTTGTAAAAAAATAGGTGCAACTAGCTTTGTTGAATTTAAAATCTTACTTAGAGACGCCGTAGAGGAAACTTTAGAAACTCATAATGCGGTTGAGAAAGTAGATCAAATTTATCACTCCGTCATTAAATCTACAAACTCTCTTACATCTATACAGAAGTATGAAACGGCTTGTGATTGGATTGTTTCTTCAAAAGCTATCCATATCTATGGACTAGGGAGCTCAGGATTATCAGCACAGGAATTAAAGCTTCGGCTGGCGAGAATGGGTTTTACAGTAGATACACACACGGACTCACATGATATGATTATTAATGCTTCTATTCTTACAAGTGAGGATCTAGTCATTGCGATTTCCAGTTCAGGAAAAACGCAGGAAGTTATTGATGGTGTAAAGCTCGCCCAAAAAAACAATGCAAAAATTATAGCTGTTACAAATTTTTCCAAAACAAAATTAGCAAACAGTTCCGACCTTATATTATATACTTCAAACTTAAAAACATATCAGGAAATTGGTTTTATGAATAGCCAACTATCCATTCTACTCTCATTAGATATATTAAGCATGCTACTTCTCTTACATAAAGAAGATGCACAAGAAAAACATGACTTAACATTACATGCCTTAAATGAGTATAAAAAAATATAGGGCCGGCGATTACCGGTCCTATGTCTTGATTAACCTTTTTTTAAAGCATCTGTGAAAGTCTTGGTAATTATTTGTGGCCTTGTAATCGCACTTCCCACCACAACAAAATGGGCGCCATTTTCCAATGCTTTTACCGCCTTCAATGGCGTATCGACCTTTCCTTCAGCAATTACAGGGATTGAAACTGACCGAATCATTTGCTTTAATAACGCAAAATTATCATCGGCAATATTCGCTCCTTGAGTGGCCTCGGTATACCCTACTAGTGTTGTCGATATACAATCGAATCCTAGCTTTTCAGCTTGAATTGCCTCTGCAACTGTAGAAATATCTGCCATGAGAGTTACATTTGCAGATTGAGACTTCACCAGTTGTATAATATCAGCTAGCTTTTCATTCTTTGGTCTTTTACGATTTGTTGCATCCATTGCAATAATGTCTACTCCCGCTGCCAATAATGCCTCTGCTTCCTTTCGTGTAGGAGTAATATAGACGTTACTATCTGCATACTCCTGCTTAATAATCCCTATAACTGGAAGGTCTACCAGACTTTTAATTTCTAAGATATCCGCTACGGAATTAGCACGTATCCCTTTAGCACCTCCTTCTAGAGCAGCGATAGCCATCTTTCCCATGATTTTTGAAGAATGAAGTGGCTCTTCCTCTAAAGCTTGACATGATACAATTAATTGTTTTTCTAGTTGGTTTAAAACATTCATTACTCAATTTCTCCTAACGCTTCTTCTACTTGATTTTTAATGGTGGATACTTCAGGGCCATAAATAACTTGCACACCATTTCCGCTAGCTACGACACCTTTGGCACCAGTTTTCATTAAGTCGTCTTTCTTCACTAAATCCGCTTTAAATACACTAACTCTTAAGCGAGTAGCACAATTATCTACATCTTTAATATTTGCTTCTCCACCTAATCCTGAAATAATAGCCTCTGCTCTTTCACTTTTTGTATAAGTCTGTGTTTCTGTATTTTCATCTTCACGTCCAGGTGTTTTATAATTAAATTTTTTAATCATAAACTTAAACGTAAAGTAATATAGGAAGAACCAAACTATACCAATGATAGGAACGATAATCCAGTTTGTTTTTTCATTTCCTTGCAGCACTCCAAATAATAGGAAATCAATAAAACCTCCCGAGAATGTTTGGCCAATCGTTATTTCAAAAATATGTGCTAGCATAAATGCTAGTCCATCAAAAAACGCATGGATAACATATAAAACTGGAGCTATAAATAAAAATGAAAATTCTATCGGTTCGGTTATACCGGTTAAGAAAGAAGTTAACCCCGCTGATAGCATTAGACCAAGGACTTTCTTCTTGTTCTTCGGTTTTGCAGTATGATAAATTGCTAAACATGCTCCAATAAGTCCAAACATCATAGTAATATGTCTACCAGCCATAAATCGAGCTGTTCCAATAAAAAATTGTTCGACATCCGGTTGTGCGAGCTGTGCAAAGAAAATCCGCTGTGTTCCTTCTACCAGTGAACCATCTATAACCATTGATCCACCTAAACTCGTTGTCCAAAATGGAATGTAAAATATATGGTGTAACCCAAAAGGTCCAAGTAGTCTAAGAATGAATCCGTATATAAATGTACCTATATATCCTGTTACTTCTACAAGTCCACCGAGAGAGAAAATTCCTGATTGGATAACTGGCCAACCATAAAATAAGATGACACCTAATATAATTGACATAAATGCAGTGATAATTGGAATAAATCGTGATCCTCCAAAAAATCCGAGAAATTTTGGTAGTTCTACCTTATTATATTTTTGATGCAACCAATACGTCATCAAGCCTAAAATTACACCACCAAATACACCCGTTTCCAATGATTGAATACCAAGCACCATTCCTTGCCCTACTTCTGCAAGGTTTTCCTCAGCTAGCTTTCCAGTAATCGTTAACATTGCGTTAATCGTTGCATTCATAACTAAATAACCTAATACTGCAGCTAGGCCAGCTGTACCTTTATCAGATCTAGCCAGTCCAATAGCTACCCCTACCGCAAAAATTAATGCTAAGTTGGCAAAAACTATATTTCCAGCAGAGCTCATAATTGTAAAAATTGCTTGTAGCCATGCATGATTAAGAATTGGATATGCTTGAATGGTTGCAGGATTACTAAATGCCCCACCTATTCCAAGTAGCAGCCCAGCAGCTGGAAGAACGGCAATTGGTAGCATGAATGACTTACCAAACCGTTGTGCCTTTTCAAAAAAAGCATTCTTCATACGATCCACCTCATTTCTTTGATATGAAAATAATTTACATTTTAATTTTAATTGTGTAAACTATTTTTATCAAGTGTTTTTTACCGCTTACAGACAGCTTTTTCAAAAAAGTTAGCTAATTTTGTGGTTGAATTTTTATAGAAGGTAGGGAATTATATGTTTCAAAAACTTTTTAATAGTAGGAGTAGCCAATTGAAATTAGTTGCTCCAACTGATGGTAATTTAATAAAGTTAGCAGATGTTCCAGATCCTGTATTTTCTGAGAAGATGATGGGAGATGGTGTCGCTATTAAGCCAAGTAACGGGATATTAGTTTCACCAGTGGATGCGAAGGTTATACAGGTTTTTCCTACTAAACATGCAATTGGTCTTAAAAGCGTGAATAATATAGAAATCCTCATACATATAGGTCTTGAGACTGTTAGCTTAAAAGGAGAAGGCTTTAAGGTTTTTGTCAAAGAAGGAGATAACGTGCAATTAGGAGAGAAATTAATTTCCTTTGATGTCGACTTAATTAAAGAAAAAGCCGCAAGTGCCATTACTCCAATTATTATTACGAATACCGCTGATATGCAGCGAATTTCGCAAATGGAATCACGATTTGTTTCCGCAGGTAAAGATGAAATTCTATCCATAGAGAAACAAGGATAATGTTTGACAATTGGCTTGATTGACTTTAACTAGACAACAAGCTGAACTTGACTTGAAGAGAAAGTAAATAAATTGGGGAAACCATCGCACGAATAATGGAAGATCCTATAAGGCAAAGTTTTGGTTCCTAATAGAAAAAGCGTTAACCACAGTAGCAAAGCCTCTAATTTAATAAAATAATTGTTAATACGAAGCGCAGCCAAAATACGTAGACTCCTTGAAAAAGAAGAACGCTTTTTCTGCGTATGATGTATCGTTGCCGAAGCTTTCCTTATCCTACGGCAAAAAGTTCGACCTGAAGATGTGCCCAGACGTGCCCGCGGAAAGCGAAGCATGTTGACTAAGCGATGAATGAACTACCTATCTCCAAAATAATAACCCAAACCTATCTAAAATATTTCAGATAAGGTTTGGGTTTTACATTGCTAAAAATTATTTTGTCCCAGTCTCTAGAAAGCTGTTTTCCATTAACAAAGCCTTATATCTCTATTACTTATTCACTTACCGTTATATCGTATGTTCGCAACCAATAATCAATTTGACAAAGATGAGCGATTAATTGTGGTCCTTTCATTAATTGACCATACCACGGGTCCTTGAATTCACGCCCTTCGCTTTGTAAAATAGCTTCTACTTTATCACGATTTAAAAATTCAAATAAACGAGCATCTTTATCTGATAATATTTGCTCCATCCAGGCTTTTACTGCCTTCGTATATTCTGGTTGAAACGTTTTAGGATACGGACTTTTCTTTCGGTATAGCACTTCATCAGGAAGAATCCCTTCCATTGCCTTCCTAAGAATACCTTTTTCTCTTCCTTCAAGCATTTTCATATCCCATGGAATATTCCATACATATTCTACTAATTTATGGTCTGCATAGGGTACACGAACTTCTAAACTTGCTCCCATGCTCATTCGATCCTTACGATCGAGGAGTTGTGCCATAAACCAATGCATATTTAAATAGAATAACTCTCTTCTACGTGCATCAATTTCTGATTCACCGTCCAATCGAGGTGTTTCTTCAATCGTTTCCTGATATTGTTGGAAAACATAATCCTTTAGATTTAATTTTTCTTGCCACTCAGGATGGAGGAGGTCAATACGTGAATCTAATGAACGCATCCATGGAAAACCTGCTCCACTGGCTGTAGTCGGATCATGGAACCAAGGATACCCACCAAAAATTTCATCCGCACATTCTCCAGAAAGACTTACCGTTGTACGCTTCTTTATTCGCCTACAAAACCATAGCATGGAGGAGTCAATATCTGCCATCCCCGGCTGATCACGTAAATAAACAGACTCCTTGAGATGATCAGCAAGTTCTCGGCCAGAAATCACCTCATCATGATGGTCTGTTTTAAACGTAGCCGCCATTTTATCGATCCACGGCTGATCCATCGCAGGTTGAAATTTACTTGCTTCAAAATAGTCTGCATTTCCTTCATAATCAATAGAAAACGTTGTTAACGGTGCTTTTCCTTGCTTTGTAAAATAGTTCGAAGCAATAGCGGTAATTGCACTTGAGTCTAGACCACCAGATAAAAACGTGGATACAGGTACATCTGCAACAAGCTGTCGTTCTACCGCATCAACAAATAATTCCCTTACCTTCTGTGTCGTTTCTTCAATAGAATCTGTATGTTCTTGACTTTTTACATTCCAGTATCTCCATATGTTTAAACCATTCGTTGAGAAGGTAAGCGCATGCGCGGAACGTAATTCCTTCATATTTTTAAATATGCCATGCCCAGGTGTTCGAGATGGACCTAATCCAAAAACTTCCGCCAAACCTGATAGATCAACCTCTGATTTCACATCGTTATGTGCTAGTATCGCTTTTAACTCTGAACCAAAAATAAACTGACCTTCGGATTCATAAAAAAACAATGGCTTAACCCCAAGTCGATCTCTTGCCATGTATAACTGTTCCTTTTTTCCATCCCATATGCCAAAAGCATAAATTCCATTCAAGTAATCAACACAAGCTTCTTCCCATTCGATATAAGCTGTAAGCAAAACCTCCGTATCGGACATCGTACGGAACACATATCCTTTTTTCCGTAATTCCTGCCGTAATTCCTCCGTATTATATAACTCGCCATTATAAACAATTGTGTAAGAATAGTTATCTTTAGTTTTTTGCATCGGCTGTTTCCCCCCTATGAGGTCAACAACGGAAAGCCGCTTATGTCCAAAGGCAACGTGCTGATCCAACCATATGTTTGACTCATCTGGTCCACGTAATGACAATGTTTCCGTCATATTCTTAAGCATTTCGCTATCTTCTCTAACGTCTTTTTGCCAATCGATATAACCTGTAATTCCACACAAAATGATGTCCCCCTCTCTTGATGCTTTACATTTACCTAGCCATTATATGCAAATTCATAATTGACAATTACAAAACTTCCGTTATGGATAAGTTTTTCTCAAGAAAAACAATCACCTCGTGGACTTTGGATTTAGTGCGTCCTTTAATCCTTCTCCAATAAAATTAATGGATAAAATCGTAACTATTAACGCAAGTGCAGGTGGGATCCAAATCCATGGTTTTCCTTGTAGTACATCTGGTTCATTAGCTGATGAAAGCATATTCCCCCAGCTAGGAACTGTTTGTGGCACTCCAAAATTTAAGTAGCTCAAGGCAGCCTCAACGGCAATCATGCCTGCAAATAATAATGTTGCTTGCACAATGATTGCCGAAATAACATTTGGTAATAAATGTCGAATGATAACCTTTGCAGATGAAGTTCCGATTGATTGAGCTGCTATAATATATTCATTTTCTTTCTCAGCAAGAATTTTACTTCGCACAATTCTTGCTGTTCCTCCCCAGCTTAGAAGGCTAATAACAATAATTAACACCCATACGCCAGAAACTGTACCAAATAATATTGCATTTAATACAATAACGAATACTAGAAAAGGAAAATTCAGGACAAAATCTGTAAAGCGCATAAGTAGGTTATCAACGACACCACCGAAGTAGCCTGCAATAGATCCAATTAAAGAACCAAAACTTATAACAATGAAAGTAACGGATATGCCTACCATTAAAGAAACCCTTCCACCGTAAAGTAAACGTGTGTATACATCTCTTCCACTCTTATCAGTACCTAACCAGTGATCGGAGGAGGGTGGTAACGAAGTTTCACCAATATTAACTCTAGTTATATCCGTAGTAGTTATATAAGGTGCAAGAAAAGAAATAACAATCACAAACAATAAGAAGCATGTGCTTACCATAGCAAGTTTATTTTTCATAAATTTCTTTCTTGCCATTGCCCATGGTGACATTTTCTTACTATATTTCAAATGCTTTGGAGAATTGATCATGACAAACTCCCCCCTCCTAATCTAATCGAATTCTTGGATCGACGACTCCATATAGAATATCTGCTACTAAATTACCAACTAAAACTAAACATGAAAACATCATTGTTAATGCCATTAATACCGCATAGTCATTCGTTTGAACAGATTGTACAAATAGTTGTCCTATTCCAGGATAGGTAAAAATAGTTTCGGTTATGATAGCACCACTAACTAAGGAAACAATATCAAAACCTAAAAACGTGATGAGCGGAATAATAGAATTCCTCAAAATATGTACATGATAGATTTTTCTATTACTTGTTCCCTTAGCACGCGCGGTCCGTACAAAATCCTTTCGGCTATTTTCAATAATGTCATTTCGTAAAAATTGTGTATAGCTCGCAGTACTCAATAATCCTAAAACGAGTGCAGGTAAAATAACATGATGTAGTTTACTAAGCCAGTATTCCATTGTTCCATTTTGTAAGGTTATGTCAACAGAACCATTGGAAGGAAATATACCTAAATGAAAAGAAAAGAAATAAATAGCAAACACTCCGGCAACAAACGATGGAATTGCCATTCCAAAATAATTAGCAGCACCAATAATATGATCACCTATTGTATAAGGTTTCCTACCAGCGAAAATCCCCATCGTAAAGGATAGGAAATACGTAATAATTAATGCGCTTATTCCTAAAAAAATAGTATTTTCTAATTTTTCACCTATTAAATCTGATACCGGCATTTTATAACGTACTGAACGACCAAAGTCACCCTGAATAAAATCAGAAATCCAACGACCATATTGGATATGATACGGATCATTATACCCAAGCTTTTCTCTCATATCTTCAATATAAACTGGATCTGTATTAAGCGGATCTATTTCTCCAGAGAGGGCATCCCCTGGCATCATTTTTGCCAGGGTAAATACCACAATGGAGATAAGGAACAACATTGGAATCATACCTAATATTCTTCTTAAGCAATACTTCCACATAGTGCCATACTCCTTATCTATTACAGATTAAAAATCTAGCCTTTAGTTAGGTTTAATCCACCATTCATGGGAACTATTTAATCCTGATACATCCATCTCAACACCTTGTACTCTTGTATTAACAGCCATTACCTCTTCCAATTCAGCAATCGTTATCATTGGAACTTCTTCACTTACATTTTTTTGCCATTCCATATAGATTTGCTTTCTTTTCTCTTGATCTTGACCCACTACATTGATATCAATTGCATCTGCAAGCAATTGATCATTTTTTTCGTTTACCCAACGTGGGTAATTCCATAATTGGTCACTGCCCCATAAGGCTGTCGGATCTGGATCTGTCCCCGTACTCCATCCTCCAAAGAATACTTCCATAGATTCATCTGCTTCTTCAAGTTGCTCATAATAAAGGTTCGCTTCTGGCATTTCTAACTTTGTAGCTAATCCGACATCATTCCAATATTGTGTTAGTGCTTTTGCACGAGCTTCAAACGTCGGATTCTGTGTAGCATAATGACTGAACTTGACTTTAAATTCTTCACCATTTGGATCTTCTCGAATACCATCGTCATTTACATCCACATATCCTGCCTCATCTAATAATTCCTTTGCCTTTTCAGGGTCATAATTGTACACTGTTACATCAGAATCATCCGCTGAAATCCAGTGAGCAGTTGGAATTGGTCGATTTACAGGCTGACCTAAACCAAAGAAAAATTCGTTAATCCACGACTCCCGATCAATAGCATAAGCCATCGCCTTCCGAAGCTGCTTATCATGATACTTCTCATAATCCATGACATTTTTTTCTCCATCCCACGTTCCTAATCGAAACCCAACATAGTAATAAGAGAGTCCTGGTGCTCTTATTACATCCGTATTATCAAGTGCTTGAATAGACTCAAAATTACTTGGGTGAAAAGCTGTCATATCCAATTGATTATTCTCCAGCTCGCCAACTACTAAGCTTGGGTCAATAACTTTTAACACGATACTATCTAAATGAGGCTTCCCTTGCCAATAATCGTCAAACGCCTCAAACTGAATAGATTCACCAGGAATAATCTCTTTTACTTTAAAAGGTCCAATTCCGATAGGTTTTTGACGCACTTGCGGAGATTCCGACATTTCGGCTACTGGAATACCCTCAAATTCCTTTCTAGAGAGAGGATATGTCCACAAGTTTTCTAGGTTATTAACACGAGCTTTATCAAATGTAATCTCGATTTCATAATCATTGACTACATGTATTCCCTCGATTTCATCAGCTTCTCCGGCTTTAAATTCTGGTACACCCTTTATGGTTTGGACATTAGTATATCGTGGTCCATCATAATCAGGGTGTGCTAGTGTTTCTATCGCAAAAACCCAATCATGTACAGTTAATTCTTCGCCGTTATGCCACTTCACCCCTTTTTGGAAGGTAAATGTATAATGCTGATTATCTTCTGTTTTCCAATCCGCCACATTTGGTTGTGGTTTTAGTTCCTCATCATACGTAATTAATCCATCATCTAAAAAATCGATCACCTCGGCATCAACTGCTATTCCATAGAAATTAATGTTGAATAATCCCTCAGGAGCCGAATCAAGTGCATAAACTAATGTCCCACCATCAACTGGACCTGTAGCTTCTTCCTTATCCCCTTCCTCCGATTGCGTCTCATTATTTTCCTTTTCCTTATCGCCCTCCTCTTCTGAACAAGCCACTAATAACATTGTTAACATAAGCAATAACATGAATGAAAACCAATATTTCTTCAAATTAGCTCCCCCCTAAAATAAGAAAGTCTATCTATCATATAAAAGACATGCGACCTGATGATTCGGCCTCACCTCCTTCAATTCAGGAACTACCTTTTTGCAGGCCTCCATCGCCATTGGACAACGTGTATGGAAAACACAACCACTTGGCGGATGTTGGGGGCTAGGTACATCTCCTTTTAAGATAATTCGCTCCTTTCTACGAAGTGGATTCGGATTAGGTATAGCTGACGTTAACGCTTGTGTATAGGGATGCATTGGATTTTTATACATGTCTTGTTTTGTAGCTACTTCTACTAAATTCCCTAAATACATAACACCGATTCGATCACTCATATGTTTCACAACACTTAGATCATGCGCAATAAAAAGATAAGTTAGATCAAATTCTTCTTGGATATCCTTTAATAAATTTAAAACCTGTGATTGAATGGAAACGTCCAATGCACTGACTGGTTCATCTGCTACAATTAATTTTGGATTTAAAGCCAATGCTCTAGCAATACCTATTCGCTGTCTTTGGCCTCCAGAAAACTCATGGGGATATTTATAATAATCTTCTTCCCGAAGGCCAACCTTATTTAAAAGTTGTTTCACTTTTGGCCGTATGTCACGGTGATTGTTCGAACTATAGTTCCGTATTGGCTCATCAACAATATGACCAACCATCATTTTGGGATTTAGGGATGCATAAGGGTCCTGAAAAACCATTTGAAAATGCCGACGAACTTCTCTAAGCTTTCTACCTCTTAACCTTGTAATATCTTGGTTATCAAAAATAATTTCGCCGTCTGTTGCATTTGTCAAACGTAGTATGGTCCTACCAGCAGTTGATTTTCCGCAGCCTGATTCACCTACAAGCCCAAAAGTCTCGCCTTTCTTTAATGTTAAGGAGATTCTGTCAACCGCTTTTACATCACCAATCTTCCGTTTAAAGAATCCTCCATGAATTGGATAATATTTTTTTAGATTCTTGACTCGCAGTAGTTCATAGTCCTCTTCTATTTTTTTTAGCTCCTTCATTTTTCAACTGCCTCCTCTGCTGTTCTATGCTGCTTTGGATAGCATGAATGATAAAGGAGACATCTGGCCAAATGACCATCACCTACAGGAGCGAGCTTTGGTGTTATAGACCTACAATCCGCAAAAGCCTTTGGACATCTGTCACGAAATCGACAGCCGACTTGCGGCATACTCGTTAACGAAGGCACTATTCCTCCAATTGTATGGAGACGTTCAACATCTTCTTCCATTTTAGGAATGCTATGTAATAAGGCTTCTGTATAAGGGTGTTTTGGGCTAGAAAATAATTCTACTGTAGTACTCGTTTCTACAATCTGCCCTGCATACATAACCATTACGCTATCTGCCATCTCAGCTACAACTCCTAAATCATGTGTAATTAACATAATTGCTGTATTCGCTTCTTGCTGAATGGATGTAAGCAATTCTAATATTTGTGCTTGAACAGTTACATCTAGCGCAGTTGTAGGTTCATCAGCTATCAATAATTTCGGATTTAAAGCAATGGCGATCGCTATCATCACACGCTGTCTCATTCCCCCAGATAATTGATGGGGATATTCATCTACTACCTTCTCTGGTCTAGAAATTCCAACCTGCTTCATCAATGCAATCGATTTTTTACGTGCTGCTTGTTTAGAGATATCTAAGTGATTATGTAGTACCTCTTGTATTTGTGAACCAATTGTAAAAACCGGATTAAGCGCTGTCATAGGCTCTTGGAAGATCATACTTATTTCTTTTCCGCGGACGTTATTCATCTCTTTATCCGTTTTATTTGTTAATGGCATCCCATTAAACCTTATTTCTCCTTTTGTAATTTTTGCATTTTCTTGCGGAAGTAATTGCATAATGGATAAGGACATCACACTCTTTCCACAGCCAGATTCACCAACAACACAAATAACTTCCTTCTCTTGAATCTCAAAGCTCACATCATCAACAGCATGATATATTTGTCCATTAATTGAAAAACCAGTATGTAAATTTTTTATTTCTAGTAGTGTTTTATTATTTTTCATCAATGATATTGCCCCCTTTTTGCTGTTATGGAAATGTAACGTAATTGTAATAGTTGACTATGATATATATTATTTAAAAATTTAAATAATATTACCTTTCTTTATTTTCGTTTATATCTAATAGTAAATGGAAGCTTCCTTTCTAAATCCTTACTATTCTGATTGCTTTACAGGATGTTTTGATTAATGGAATAATAAAGATAAGCACAAAAATCAACCATTGAATGCTAATAAGTGAAAATAGCCCATGAATTTTAACGGAACTGTACAATGTAAAGGCAGTTCCAGGCAAGAAAACATGAGGAGGCATTATAATGAAGCTTGCAGATTTTAAAACGGCAGAGGAAAGGGTAGCAATCTTACAAGATAAGGTAAGCGTGTTTGCTGAGCGTGCATACCAACTGGATAAGGATGATGTATTTCCTTTCGAAAACTTCCGCGATTTAAAAGAAATTGGCTACCCTTCACTAACCATTCCAAAAAAGTATGGAGGATTAGGCATTTCACTAACTGAAATGCTCAAGATGCAAGAAATCATTGCTAAAATGGATGGCTCAACGGCTTTAGGAATAGGTTGGCATATGGGAATTACGAAGCATTTAGGAGAAACAGACGCTTGGGAACCTCAAAAGTATGAATCCGTTATGAAAGATGTATTGACAAATAGTGCATTATTAAATAATGCAGCGTCTGAACGAGCCACTGGTAGTCCTACTAGGGGTGGGCGACCAGAAACTACAGCAGAACGAACCAATGACGGCTGGCTTGTTAATGGAAGAAAAACATTTACAACATTAGCACCAGTGCTTTCATATTTTATAGTAAGTGCTTCTATAAAGGGAACGGATAAGACAGGGAATTTTTTAGTAGAACGCGAACGTGACGGTGTATCTATTGATGAGACTTGGGACTCTATTGCGATGAAAGGTACAGGAAGTCACGACCTAGTTTTAGATCAAGTGAAATTGGACGACAGCGATTTTGTCGAGGAGCTTTCATCAGAGAAAAAACCAGCAGCTGGTTGGCTGCTCCATATTCCTGCATGTTATTTAGGTATTGCTAGAGCAGCCCAGGAAACTGCCCTACAATTTGCTTCTAGCTACTCTCCAAATAGCATTAAGGGGACCATCTCCGACTTACCAAACGTACAGCAAAAACTAGGAGAAATGGAACTTCTATTAATGGAAAGCGAATACTTTCTCTATGGTGTATCAGAAAAATGGGACCATGCTACGATAGATCAGCGCTCAGAAATGAAACCTCTGTTAGGCGCAGTAAAACTATCCGTTGTTAATAAAGCCATTGAAGTAGTTGATTTAGCGATGCGAATTAACGGAGCGCGTAGCCTATCTAGCAGTAACCCACTTCAACGATACTATAGAGATGTTCGTGCTGGATTGCATAATCCACCAATGGATGATATGACCATTATACAATTAGCATCAAAAAGTATAAGCGAATTTAGAAACAACCTATAATTATTTTAAAAGTCATTCGTACACTAGCAAAGAACATGTTTATTTTACGATTCTTTCAGAGCTTCTGTTTTTCTATTTTTAGATAAACTATTTCTATGCCACGCTTATAGCAATTTACGAGATACATGAAAAGATTGCCCCTCTCTTGACCTTCTAGGCTAGATGTGAGGCAATCTTTTCTAGTTTTCAACGACTTCATAACAGACTACTACGTATAGAAAATGAACCATTTAAAACAATTTAGCTTTCACTTGTAGATATGTGATACTAGTTTGTTGTTCGAAATAAAAACTTAAATTCTAGCTAATTGAATCAATTTCATAATTGCTGTTTTTAAAAATGCATAGAGTTGTTCCTTGATGATTTTTAAGTTTTTTTA